>JARULB010000006.1 GCA_029688905.1 Balneolales bacterium ANBcel1
CTGGCGGCCACCTGCGCCCAGGTCCCGCCAAGATCGGCCACCGCACCGGTGTGCACCTGCGGGGGTTCCGCAATGCCTGTGTAATGAATTTGGTCAATGACCCAATTCATTTCTACGGCATAACCCTCGTCCTCAACCTGCTCGGTGTCCTTCCAGGCCGCATAAAACCAGAAGTGTGTGACTTCACTAAGTTCAATTTCAGCATGTGTCATCACCTGGTCGGCTGACACGTCCATGATATAGCTGTCATCAAAATTTACCGGCCCCTGGTCAAAAGTGGAGCTAAATCCAAATTCGGTTGAAGGTGTACCTGCAAAAAAACGAATTTCCTTGGTGTAATTGTAGCCAGTGGTAAATGGATTCAGCTTCGACAAATCGATACCATGGATATTCACTGGTTCGTCAAACTCCAGTTGCACAACACTGTGGTGCTGGGTCAAGATCGATGAAACGCAACCTTCCGTGGCACTGCCCTGAAACCCGATATCGGCACAATCCCGGGCTGAATAGATTCCCCAGCCTGCTTCCTCCATTGGCATCCATCTGGGGTCAATAAAAGTAATCGTTACGCCGACACCATCCGTACCTGTGGCAGTTACCGGGAATTCGTGCCCATGCTGCTCGTCCGGAATAACATTGTGAAAATCAATCACTTCCTGCGCCATGCCGGCCATTCCGGTGAGCAGCAAAATTAGCATAATCGCACCTGCTCTCATCAAACACGAGAGTGCTTGATGAAGTACAGAACTGCCGAAAACCGTCCTCCCCCTTTCCTGCACGAAACTCAGTTCTCCAAGCTCTGCCACATTTTGAGATGGTGGTTTATAAATGGCCAACTATTTTGACTTTTTAGACCTGAAAGTGGGCCGATTGAAATTATTTTTCGGCGAATTGCGTACTTGCAAAATAACACAGGCATATGGACATCCACTTTCGTTATCGACCACCTGTATGGAACCTTAAGCGACTTTTTTATTTTTTTTTGAAACGGGCGTATTAGTGGCCGGTGCTGAACGACGGGGACAGCGCGTCCTGGCTCACCGACAGGACCGAGCAAGTCCGCCTGGTCAGTGACCCAAAGAGATCACCAAAAAAAAACGGGAAAACACAAGGTGTACACCCTGCATTTTCCCGTCTTGCCCAACAACCTCCGACAGGAGGTGTCAACGGTTCCAATGGCCGGTTCCGCCTTCGGAGCCGGGATTGGAAAATTACATCAGCCGGTTGGTTACTCCAGTTCCTTGCCCCAGAGCGAGAACATCTTACGTGCCACGTCAGTGATATGATAGGTACCGGTAAACTTCTCCGCCGAAGGGCCATAGGTGTAGACAGGCACCGGAAGCGCGGTATGGCCACCGGTCGTCCACCCGTATTCGTGGCCCCCTTCACTTCCGGAGTTCAGCGTCATTCCGCCGGTCTCATGATCGGCCGTCACAATGACCAGCGTATTGCCATCATTTTTTGCAAACTCCAGCGCATCACCGACCACATTGTCAAAATCCTTCGTCTCCTGCAGCACATATTCAGCGTCGTTGGCATGGCCGCCCCAGTCGATCATGGCGCCTTCGATCATAATGAAGAAGCCTTCCGGATTTTGGGAAAGCTGTTCAAGCGCCGCGACGGTGAGCCGGTTCATCTGGTCTCCGCGCTGCGGGTAGCGCTGCAGATTCGCCCCCCGAAGAAAAGCGATCACACGGTCATTGCCCGCGATCTGGTCGATATTCTCTTCATCATCGATATAGACATACCCTTTCTCTTCCATCTCGGCAATCAGGTTGCGGCCGTCTTCGCGCTCACCGCCCTCACCTTCGGGCAGAAAATAGTTCCATCCCGCACCCAGCAGCATATCGATGCCGGAATCGACAAATTTTTCGGCGATATCAAACTCCTCGCCCCGGTCAGGGTGATGGACACCGAACACAGCGGGTGTGGCATGTGTAACCCTGACGGATGCCATGATCGCCGTGCTTTTGCCCAGTGAGGAGGCATATTGCGCGATGGTCTCCAGTGGCGTACCGTCGGGCAGTTGTGCAACCATCCCGCTGTTGGTTTTATACCCTGTCGACAAGGCGGTACCCGCCGCTGCCGAATCGGTAACCCTGTTGTTTAACGAATGCGTGAAGGCCGATCCCGTATAGGGCATGCCGGTCATGTTCAAACCGCCGAACTCATACCAGGCGGCGGCCACCTGCGGATAACTCATACCATCACCGATCAGCAGGATGATATTTTTGGGGATGTTCTGCTCTTTATCGGCATCCGGACCCTTTCCGCCGGTACATGAAGCGATCAAAAACAGGAACAAAAGAAATACGGCAGAAAAGCGGGAAGCGCGGAAATTATCAAACATGACAGTTTTTCTTTTTGGTTTTTGGAAATGATTTTTTTTGGAAATGACCGTGTCCTCTTAAAAGAACGACTACAAGATAGGTTACCCCGACAAACTTCCCTCACCTTTTAACAAATATTATCGGCCGGGCAAAATTCCGGGATACAGAGGGAGAATCAGATCATAAAACGGATCCCCATAAAAACTTGCGGGATGTGCTGGTACTGAATCAGGTGAGGGTAGTAGGTTCGGTCGTAAAAGTAATCGATTGTTTTTGTTCTGAACAGGTTGTTGGCATCGGCCCATAGGGTAACCTCGGAGGTTAAGCGGTAACTGGCGGTGATGGAAAGGTTGTTGCTTCCGGTCCGGTACCGGTCAAACCACACCCGTTCCTGCAGCTGCATTTCCGGAACCCACCGGAGATTTCCGTAGGCTACCAGTGCCGGAGTTGACCAGCTGTAAAAAGCACCGGCCGAGAATCCTCCCATATCGAAATTCAATCCGGCATTCACAATATGCGGGTGATGCCCCGGCAGCGGAAAGGTACCGTACCGATCGCTGTTTCGGTCCAGGTCGGCAACGGAGCGTGACCAGCTGTAGTTTACAATGCTGCCCAGATTGCTCAGGAACGAAGGCAGGAAATCAAGTTTTTGCTGCCACGAAAGTTCGAGTCCGTACACGGTTGCACGATCGCCATTCAGCCAGGAGCGTTCGTGCCATCCGCTGAACTCCCCTTCCTGGATACGCTGCTCAACAGGATAGACAAAGTCACTGAGTTGCTTATAAAAGAGTCCAGCCGTAAACTCCCCGACGTTCATGAAATAATGTTCGATGAGAAAGTCCAGGTTATTGGATATCATCGGCTTGAGGTTGGGGTTCCCTCCCACGATCGTCTCACGGTCATAGTTCTTGAGCCGGTAGGGCGAGAGCTGGTTAAAATCGGGCCGCCCGATGGATCGGGACCATGCAAGGCGCATATTGGTCATTCGCCCCAGACCGAAGACAAGCTGGGTATTGGGGAAGAACCGAAAATACGAGGTATGGTTCTCTGCAACGGTGGATCCGCGATAGCGGCCGCTGGAGTCGATCAGGCCGGCACGGCCCCTGTAGCTGTTCAGGGTTTGCTCCATCCTGAATCCGGCCAGCCAGGTGATCCTGCCCAGAACAAGGTTGCTCATGGCGTAGCCGGCAGCGGTATACTCGGACGCCCGGTAATTTCGTGTATCCGAGTTTTCGGCCCAGCGAATCCGGTCCAGCCTCATATGGGGATACTGTCCGTAATAAAAATCCCGCGCGCTGTTCAAATTCAACATCCAGGGAATATGGTAGGTATGGTGATGTTTTCTTCCCAGGATATCCCAGTCGGAATTTACATATTTATCGAACTGCGAGATGGTTACCCGGCTGGCATAATCCATCCGGAAGTCCTCAAACGCCCCTTTTTTTTTCGTAAGGCGGTTGCTTGCCCCAACTTTAAGATATCCCTGGTGGTGCGGGATGGTGGCGTCGATGGCGGCGGAGAGCTCATTGTCCCGGTGTTCGTCCCAGGTGTTATCCACAAAGTTTAGATCAAACAGGTTTTGGGACGGGAAGGGCCGGTTGATCAGATCGATGGTGGGGCTCTTTCTGTCATCGAGAGTAACGAAATACTCGTACTCCCGGGGGGATTCAAACCGAAACCGGTACCGATCGCGATCAAAGCGGCCATGTCCCCATCCGATGCGATACTCCAGATCGAAATCCTGGAACAGGTGTCTGGCCGAGGCGCGGAAGGTATACTGATCGATGCGAAAATCCTCCGTACGAGCGTCGTAGGTAATATAGCCGCGATCATGTCCGAATTCCCGTGAGGTCGTGTGCTGGTTGATGTAGGTTTCCACTCTGGGCCGATATGACAGGCCGTAGCGATGGTCATCCCGGCGCTGGACATTCACCATGCCCTGGACATGAAACGAGGTACGGTCGGACGGCTGGAATGTCAGCTGGATGCCGGTGCCGAATCGTTGCCGGGTATCAAACTGTAGTCCTGTGATGAGATAGGACAGAACGTCGACCGGGCCGTTACCGAAATTCATGATCTCCCAGTCTGTTTCAAACCCTTCACCCACGCTGGGCGATCGCTGATAGCTCACATTGACAGCATAGGAGAATTCCTTGCCGTGGGAATCGCCGTAACTGGCGGCTACCCTTGCTCCCGTCCCGGATTGCTGATAAAAGGCAGGGATCAATCCGCCACCGGCGCGAATATCCAGTTCCCGTGCCCCTCCGACGGGCCGGCGCGTGTTGATGTTGATTACACCTGCGAGGGCATCGGCATCCATGTCGGGGGTAAGCACCTTGATTACTTCCAGTTCGCGTGTCATGTCAACCGACAGGGTGCTCAGATCGACATCCCGGCTGCCGGTTCCGGTGGTACCCATACGCTGTCCGTCGACGGTAGTATTGCTCATGGCGCTACCAACGCCGCGGATATTTGAACCGCCATGCATCCCGGTCACCCGCAGCAACACATCCTCCACAGTCATGGTGGTGTAACGATCGATCTGTTCCGATGAGATGACGGAGCGGATGTTGATGGATTCACGCTGGCGGGTCATTGCACGGGCCTGACCTCTCAGATGTGCGATGATCTGGAGGTTTTGGCCGTGGATCAGGTCCTCTTTCAGCGCCAGGTCATAATCCACCCTGCTGTTACCCTCCACATTCAGATACGCCGTATAGGGTCTATAGCCCAGGTAGGAGGCGGTAACCGCGTATGAGCCTTCGGGAATCAGGCGGATGACGAAACGTCCGTCCTGGTCCGCTACCGCACCAAGTCGGGTACCTTCAAGAACCACGTGGGCTCCGGGCATCACTTCTCCGGTGGTTTCGTCGGTAACCCTGCCTGAAACGGTCCCATAGTTCACCAGAGATACCTGAACCAGGTGATGAGGGGTTCGGCCGTTCACATGATTGGGAACCAGAATAAGCTGCCCATACCGTGAAAACGCGATATTGATATGGTGGATTTCGTGATCGTAGAGCAGGCGGTAGAGTGCCCCCAGCAGAGTGGCGCGTTCATAGTCCACAGAGACCGGCTGTTTCCAGTCAATGTTGAGCGCATCCCTCGAAAACGCAACCCGGAACCCGGCTTTGGATGCGATGGCCACGATGGCATCTTCCAGTGAGACATTATCCAGCCGGACGGAAATCAGGGTGTTCATGGCCTCCTGGTGATGCTCGTCCAGATTGGCGGGAGCGTAATAAATCAGTGGATTTCGATCCGATTCGTGTTCCGGCCCGTGATCGGTAACCGGCCGTACCTGTGCCATGACCTGTCCGTGGCATAACAGGCCGGTCATCACAAGGGCAAATACAAACTGTACCCGCTTCATGGGTAATTTTTGATGCAAACAACAAGAGTACTGCATGCCCGGTCACTATTTGCCGTGCTAATCCGCACAAGGCGCGGGTGCGGGATTCCCGGTTAACGCGTTTCAGTAACAGCGGATCCTTGTGCTCCCTTATTCGGAAGGCTTGAAGTGGATTTCCCTGTCTTTCACTTCGTAGGATAGGTTGAGCGACAGTGCCATTACCCTGATCACCTCCGGCAGTGGTTCGTTCCTGAACGAAGCCGAAAGCCTCAACCCGGAGATTTCAGGATCGGAAAAATATACCTCCACACCATACCACCGATTCAATACCCGTGCGGCCTGCTCCAGCGGGGTGTCTTCAAATATCAATTTATTCTCCCGCCAGGCGATAAATCTGTCGACATCCACATGATGGGACATGGTGATCTCACCCGGACTCAGCCGGTCAATAATACCCATTTCTCCGGATGAGAGCATCACGCCTTCATGCCGTCCGTATGTCTCCTCCGACGGCAACAACCGCACCGACCCTTCCGTTACAATCAGCTTGATGCAGGGTTCTTCCTCGTAGGAGTAGACGTTAAAACGGGTGCCAAGCACCTCGGCGGTTGCGATGTCTGTGTGCACCCGGAAAGAGCGGCTGTCCGGGACTATATCAAAAAAAGCTTCGCCAGAAAGGTGAACGGTACGGGTATTCTCTCCAAACGTTTCCGGGATCATCAGACTGCTTCCAACGTTAAGCCGGACCTGAGAGCCGTCGTCCAGCACAATCGTAGCCCGTTCACCATGACCGGTAACAACTTCCCGCATTCCCATCAGTTCGGCGGTTTCCTGCACAGACGTTTGGTACAGAAAGATGGAAAGTGCCGTAATTCCTGCCGCTATGAGTAATACTGCCGCAGTACGCATTATCCAGTGCATGGCGCTGCGGCGCTGCTGTTTTCTTGAACGGACCCGGGCGGCATGATGTGCACTGCCCGTTGCAGCGGGTATCCGATCGATTTCCTTTGCACCATATCCGGTACCCGAGGATGCTTCAGAATCCGCGTCCAGCCGCTTTTCAAGCCGTTCCAGCGATGACGAGACATCGTGTTGCTTCGTGTTCGGCTGTTTGGCGTACCATATTTGACGTAACTCGCCCATGAGTGCGTCCCGATTCGGCTCCTGCTTGAGCCACTTCTCTACTTCCCGCTCTTCTTCAGCGGTGCACTCACCGGCCAGATATTTGGCCATTCTGCGATATTCAAAATCTTCCTTCAATCGATACTTTTTCCTCCGGCCAATAATTACAGACTGTACCTCATTCCAATATTAAAGTGTCTTACACTGTAACGGGTTACATGAGGATAATAATCACGATCGTAATAATAATCTACTGTTGTTTGGCCCAGCAGGTTACCGGCATCGGCCCATATCCGGATATTCGAGGTGATCCTGTAGCGGACCGACAACGACAGATCATTACGACCGGTACTGTAGCGATCGAACCAGACACGCTCCTGAAGCTGGATCTCCGGAACCCATTGCAGTGAGCCGTAGGAACGGAGCACCGGCGATGACCATCGATAGAACGCGCTTGCCGAAAACCCGCCATGGTTGTAATCCAGGCCCGCATTCACAATGTGCGGCCGCTGGTCGACCAGTGGAAAGGTCCCGAATCGATCGCGATCCCGGTCAAGATCCGCAACGGAGTGAGACCAGGTGTAGTTCAGGAACGTCCCCATGTTGCCGAGCGCACCGGGCAGGAAATCGAGCTGCTGCTGCCAGGAGACCTCTGCCCCGTATACGGTGGCCGACTCTCCGTTTAAAAACGTACGCTCCATCCATCCCGTGTGGGGACCTTCCTGGATACGGCGTTCAAACTGGTAGACGAAATCGCTCAGCTTTTTGTAGTAGAGGCCGAGGGTGAGTTCACCCACATTCATGAAATAGTGCTCGATCAAAAAATCCAGGTTGTCCGAAACCATCGGGTTGAGTTCGGGGTTGCCGCGACGAATAATTTCGCGGTCGTAGTTGATCAGCCTGTAGGGTGCCAGCTGATCGAAATCGGGTCGGCCGATGGAACGGGACCATGCGATACGGACATTGGACATGCGTCCTACACCGTAGACAATCTGCGCATTGGGGAACACATGGGTATAATTGTTGGTACTGTTGACATCGGTTGCCCCCCGGAAGCGGCCTTCCTCATTGATCACCCCTTCCCTGCCATCGTACCGGTTATTGGTGTGTTCCACCCGAACGCCGCCCAGCAGGCGAAATCGGCCGATATTGACCGTTCCCATCCCGTAAACAGCTCCGGTATATTCGGATGCGTCGTACTTGCGGGTCTCCGAGCTCTCCGCCCAGCGTTCCCGGTCAAGCCGCATATGGGGGTACTGTCCGAAAAAGAAATCCCGCCCGGAGTGGAGGTCCATGAACCAGGGTATGTGATAGGTGTAGTGGTAATCCCGGTCGAGAATGAACCAGTCTGCGTTAACCTCCCGTTCGAACTGACTGACATTCACCCGGCTGGCGTAATCCATCCGGTAGTCTTCATGCGTTCCGTTTTTCATGGTCAGCCGGTTGCTGAGTCCGAACTTGAACGATCCGCGGGTATGCGGCACGTCGAAGTCGACGGTTGCGGACAGTTCATTATCCCGGTGCTCATCCCAGGTATTTTCTGCATAAACCAGATCGAACATACCCTGCTGCGGAAACGGCCGGCCGATGATATCGATCGTGGGGTTGTGCCGGTCTTCCAGGGTGACGTAGTAGTCGTAATCCCTGGGTGATTCAAATTGAAAGCCGAATCGTTCGCGGTTGTACCGTCCATGGCCCCATCCAAGCCGGTACTCCATATCGAAGCCGTCGAACAGATGCCGCGCCGATCCCCGGAAGGTATACTGGTGGATGCGGTACGGTTCCAGCCGGGCGTTGTACCGCACATGGCCCCGGTCGTGCCCGAACTCTCGCGAAGTCTCGTTTTGGCTTATATAGGACTCCACACGGGGGCGGAAGCTCATCCCGTGCCTGATATCCTCGCGATCCTGGATATTGACCATACCCTGTACGTGGAATGTGGTTCGCTCGGTCGGCTGAAACGTCAGCTGGGCTCCGGTACCGTAGCGGGTGCGCGTATCGAACTGCAGGTCGGTGCTCAGGTAGGACATCACATCCACCGGGCCATCGCCGAAGTTCATAATCTCCCAGTCGGTTTCGAAAAGCTCCGAGGTTCCGGGCGCCCGTTGATAACTGGCGTTGACGGCATAGGAAAAGTCGTCGCGCGGGGAGTCGCCGAAACTGACGGCTGCCCTGGCACCGGGACCCGTATGTTCAAAGTAGCGCGGGGTGAAACCGCCCCCGAGCCTGACATCAAATTCCCGCGAGGCCCCTACCGGACGTCGTGTGCTGATGTTGATGACACCGGCCAGGGCATCGGCATCCATATCGGGTGTAATTACCTTGATCACATCCAGTTCACGAACCATATCCACCGAAATGGTCCCGAGATCGACGCTGCGGCTGCCGGTACCGGTAGTCCCCATTCGCTGGCCGTCCATGGTCACATTACTCATGGCCCGGCCCACCCCGCGGATGTTGGTGCCGCCGTGCATGCCGGTAACTCTGGAAAGCGCGCCATCGACGGTAGTGGTGGTAAACCGGTCCAGCTGTTCGGAGGAGATGACCGACCGGATGTTGACCGACTCGCGCTGGCGTGTCAACGCCCTGGACTGCCCCCGCTGATAAGCGACGACCAGAATATTGTCGCCTTCAATGGGCCGCGGTTCGAGTCCGATATGTACTTCAAGGCGATCATCACCGGTAACGGCTACCTGTTGTTCTGCGGTGTAAAAACCTAGGTAACGCACAACCAGACTGTACTCCCCTTCCGGTATCCTTCTGAGGGTATAGCGCCCATCGATATCGGTAGCCACACCGATTGTGGTACCTTCCAGCATGACGGTTGCCCCCGTCAGCACTTCCCCGGTGAATGCATCGGTCACTTCCCCGGTGATGGTCGCTGTCTGGGCCATGACCCGTCCGGCCGCCGGTAGCAGCAGGGCCGGAATCAGCACCAGGGCAAGAACCGGAATTATCAGCCGGAGTGAAGCTAGTAACTCCGGCTGATTCCGCTCCACGGATCCGGACGCCCTGTAGTCGTCTCTACTATGTGAGGAAGCAAGGGATAAGGTTGCGATGGGTGATGTAGTCATAGTCGTGATAGTTCTAAACGGTGTTCCTGTGGCATTGCATGGCACATCGGAAAGATGTCATGCGAAGCGATCGAAAGTCCGGTATGAAAGGGTTCCGGTTAGCCGGGATACCTTTGCGGGTTGGTGATCACAAATCGAAACGCAACCCTGCGCGAAAACCGATGCCGCCCCATTTTTCGATTTCAACGGGATAGAGGTCACGGTCGTAGTCATACACCAGGTATTCGTTGCGCAGCAGGTTGCTGACATCCGCCCAGAAGCGGAACTGCTGCGATATCCTCAGCCGGAAAGCGACCGACAGATCACTCCATCCGTCCGAGTGGCGATCGATGAAGGTTTCGCCGGCGGAAGGCTGCGCGATGACAAGCGCCTGTTGCGAACTCAGGGAGTGAACCGTTTCGGAGGTATAGTGCCAGGTAACCTGTCCGGAGAATCGTCCCTGTTCGTAGTGCAAGGCCGCGTTTACGGCATGCGGACTGTGGCCCGGCAGTGCAACATCGCCACTGCGCCAGGCAATCTCATAATCTGACTCCGACCAGGTGTAGTTGGCGCTCATCCCCATATTGGCGAGAACTCCGGGAAGATACCGGAACTGCTCCTGTACACCGATTTCAACGCCGTAAATGGTTGCCTCATCGTCACTGTTGGCCAGTTTGAACTCGGTCCATCCGTCATTGGGTCCGCCGGCAATAACCGAACTGGTCTGGTGGATATAGCCGGAAATTCGTTTGTAGAACAATCCTGCCGTAACAAGCGTCCGGCCCGCGATCTCCTGCTCGGCAAAGAGATTCAGATTGTCGGAGGTCATCGGATCGAGTTCCGGATTGCCCCTCGACAGGGTTTCGTTCTGCACGTGAACCAGTTCGTAGGGTGCGAGCATATTGAAATCCGGGCGGTTGATGCTGCGCGAATAGGCGGCTACGACCCGGGTGGACGGCGAGGGCGCGTACTCCAGCTGCGCGTTGGGAAACAGGTTGGTATAGCCATGGCTGACGGAGGTGTCGGCCGATGAGACGTATGAGCCGATGTCATCAAAGAAGACCAGGCGGCCATCGTAGGTACCTTCGGTGTGTTCGACTCGTACACCGGCCATTATGTGAAACGGACCTGTTTGCAACCCGGCCATGCCGTACCCGGCGTAGACCTGTTCCGAGGCGGTATAATTGCGGATTCCGGAACGGTAGAAATGGCGTCGTTCATCCACCATGAAAGTGGGCCTGCTGCCTGTGTAAAACGAACGTGCGCTGTAGGGATCCACAAAGGAGGGAATGAAATATTCGTCAAGCACATCGAAATTACCATGCCGTGTTTTGTGGAACTGGTCCAGGGTCAGTTGCCGGAGGTAGGTGTATCGGGTATCGCTGAAATCGCCTTCTTTATTCGTGGATCGCGCGTGGGTTCCCGCCTGCAGCGCAAGTGGTCCGACGGGAAGCTCCAGATCAAGTCCGGCGGAAAACGTATTGTCGATATGGTCGTCATACACACGGTCCATGTACTGGAACCGGATCCGGCGCGAATCGATGGTCTCATCTTCCTGAAGCGGAATATTGACGGGCAGCATGGACGGGCGGTCGGTGTCATGGCTGTGGATCTCGAAATCCAGGCCGGCAAGTTCAAACACCATCTCATCCCGGTACTGGCGGGTCTGACCGTGTGCCCAGCCGGCGTTGTACCGAATCACAAGCCGATCCAGAAGATGGCTGCCTTCGAAGGTAACATTGTGCTGAAGGATTTCCGGATCGTTCAGCATAGCGGAATAGCCGTAATGGCCCTGCGCGCCCTGTTCACCGGTGGCCTGGGGGGAGAGCCAGTCTCCGTTCGCGTTCCAGCTGTTGGTATGGCGGATACGATCCTGCCTGCCCTTGCTGAACAGCCCTCTCACCTGGAATCGGGTGATATCGGAGGGGTTGTAGGTCAGGTGCAGGAGTCCGGCGGTTGTGCTGCGTTCGTCCATGTGCAGGGCCGGCGAAATCCGTTCGTAGACATCCACAGTACCATTGCCAAAATCATGGGCGCCGTAGCCCAGCGAAAGCGACTCATACCCCCGCCGGTCTACATCATGGGAGAGGGTGATCGCGAACGAGAGATCGTCGCGGGGGGCGTCGGCATAGCGAACGGCGAACCGGGCTTCCGGACTCATTTGCTGCAGATATCGGGTGTTGCCTCCCCCTCCGGCGATAATGCGGAGTTCTCTTCCTGTCGCCGCGTTGCGCCGGGTGGACAGGTTGATGGTCCCTGCCAGGGCGTCGGCGTCCATATCGGGGGTGTTGAACCGGATTACCTCGACATCGCGGATCAGATCGGCGGAAAGCAGGGATAGCGCCACAGAGCGGTCTCCCAGGCCGGTTGTCGCCATTCGCCGGCCGTCAAGTGTCACCAGAAAGCGATCCTCGCCGATACCGTGCAAGTTCGGCCTGCCGCTGCGATTGACCTGCACCCCGGGCAGTCTTCTGATCACATCCTCAACGGTGATGTCGGTGAGGTAGTCCATCTGTCGCGACGAGATGACCGCGATGTCGTTTCGGGACACCGCCCCGGCCACCTGTGCTTCCGGTTCTTCCCGGAGGAGCTCTGTGGTGGCGGTATGTTCCGGATTGTTTTGCCCGGCCAGTGCGGGAAATGCCTGCAGCACGAATAACAGAGCGGGAAATAGTATCAGCAAGGCGCTGCGTTGCGTCCGACTCACGTCACATAATGATATGATATGGAAAGGCCTTTTCATGGGGTTTTCGACTAATGTATGTTTTCAAATGGCATCCGTTACCGGAATGAAACAGCGGCATGGTTCAAGCCGGGTGATACAGGAGAATGCGGGTGACTGCGATGGTGAAAGCTCATGGATAAAAGCCTCGAATCCTGGAGGGGACCATCTGATTACGGAGGCTTTTATCTCATGAGGAGGATCGTGTTATACGCCGGCATCCGACATTGTGAAACGCTGGATACCGGCGCGTAAATACGGCCTGGAACAGACGCTTATTTCACCAGCATCATCGTCTGGGTGATGACGCGTCCGTCAGCCTCCAGCCTGCAGAAATAGGTTCCGCTGGAGAGATTTGACGCGTCGAAGGTGACGGTGTGGCTGCCGGCAACCTGATGGCCGTTCACCAGAGTCGTCACATGCTGACCCAGTACATTGAAGATCGTCAGACTGACATGGTTGTCGGACGGAAGATCATACCGGATCGTAGTAGTCGGGTTGAACGGGTTGGGATAGTTGTGGTACATGTGCACCCGTTGGGGCAACTCGATATCATCCGATGAGGAGGGTACATCCTGGCCACAGATGATTCCGGTTGACCGAACACCGGTGTAGGTCAGCGGATTCAGGGGATCGAACGGTTCGCTGATCGCTTCAAGCCATTCACTGAAGGAGTGGTTGTCCGGCTCGCAAAGAGCGGTACCGTCAAACCAGAAGAAACGCATCACGTCGGGATCCCAGTTGGTATAGATCATCGGCACAGGCCCTTCGAGACCTTCGTTACCGGATACGATCAGGGCGTCAAACTCCGTTACGCCGCCGAAAATTCCCATGTTGATCAGGTTTTCGGGGAGTTCTCCGGTGAAGTGGTTATTGGCCAGGTTGAGCGAGTCCATGAGAACCAGGTCGCCGAGTTGCGGCGGAATGGGGCCGGTCAGCTCATTATCATCCAGTGCCAGGACCCTGAGATCGATCAGATTGGAGAGCCAAAGCGGAATTTCACCGGTCAGTCCGAGGCCGCCGAGGCCCAGTTCGGTCAGGTTATCACGAGCGGCAAGCCAGGAGGGAATCTCGGTGATATCCATTTGTGTGCGGCCAAGGTGCAGCTGTTCGATATCCGTCCGGTTTTCCAGCCACGAGGGGATGGGTCCGGTGATGTCGTTATCCGAAAGATCAAGGACCACCAGTGAGGTCAGGTCTCCCAACCAGTCGGGGATGTCACCGGTAATACCGTTGTTTCGCAGTTCGAGCCGCTGAAGTCTGGACTGGTGCTCCAGCCAGGAAGGGATCTCTTCGAGGTCAAAACCGATGTTCCTGAGATAGACCCACTCGAGATCGAGGTTGCGCAGATCCGGCATGGGGCCGTCGAGCTGCAGGTTCCGGAAATCGATACGCCGGAAAGCGCCGTCGCCAAAAACGGCCGGAATTTGACCGGTGAAGGCATTGTCTCGCAGACGGAGGCGCTGCAGTCCCGGAAGGTATGCCAGCCAATCGGGAATGGGTCCGGTGAAGTTCGCGTTATCCAGCCGCAGTTCATACAGGTTGTCCAGGAACGTCATATCGGGAATAGGTCCGCCGATCTCATCCCCGTCACCCAGATAGAGCCTTTCCAGCTGGAACATCTGGTTGATCCACGCGGGAATCTCGCCGGTACGGTTGGAGCCGTTCAGATAAACTCGCTCCAGGGTCTCGGCCTGGTTCAGCATCCAGTCGGGAATTGGGCCGGGATTGAGGCCATAGCAGTTACGAATATCCAGCCGTTGCAGCTCAGGCAAATTTCCAAGTTCTGCCGGTATATCCCCGGTATAGCGATTGATTCCGATTTCAAGACGGGTAATGGTGGAGGCGTTGCCCAGTTCGGGCGGAATCTGTCCGCTAAGTTGATTCCGGTAGATACGGAGATGCTGCAGCCGCGGGAAGTCACCCACTACCGGTGAAATTTCGCCCGTCAGCCGGTTGGAGTGGAGCACCAGACGCTCCAGATTGGGCATGGTGACGAACTCCTCCCACGGTATTTCACCCTCCAGCAGATTGTACTCCAGTTCCAGTCGCTGCAGGGTGGAAATTTCGGTGATGCCCAGGGGGATGGGACCGAAAATCTGATTGTTATCCATTTTTAGGCGTTCCAGATACGCCAGTTTTCTGACATCATCAGGGATTATGCCGACCCCCCTGTTGCTGCGCAATTCAAAACGCGTGACGCGCCATTCGTCGTCGTTGACCTCTTCTACCTGATCGACGCCATGCCAAAACTCGACCATGTCGGTCAGCCATCCCGAGTTATTTCGCCAGTTGGGTCCGTCCAGCGCGTGATACAAAGCCACAAGTGCCAGTGAATCGTCTTCATGGACGGATCGTCCCATTTCTTCGAGCGTACGATCCAGCTGGATGCCGTCTTTGTTTATAATGGTTGCTTTTTGGGCATAAGAACCTGACGCAGCAAATAACAGTGTCCCGCATAGCAGGAGGATCATCTTTTTTGCCGGAGCCGAAACAAGCATATTTTTCGCCCCGGTCAACCATTGCTGAGGTGAAAAACACCGGCTTCCGCCTTCTGTAGTAATATTCATAGGTACTCCCCGGTAAGTGTTGTTGTTAATAATCGGTGAAACTGTCTATAGAACGACCCGGTTTGCCGGCACCCCTACAAATTATTTTTTTCCGGTACCGCGTGCGGCCTGTTTCAGGAGTTGTGCTTCTTCATGAGGTCGCGAAGCATCTTCAACGCCCGTCCCATCTGGGTTTCCACCGTTTTTACGGATATGTCCAGGACCTCCGCGATCTCCCGATAGGTGAGTTCATGGTCACGGCTAAGGACAAAAATGGTCCTTCGGCGCTCGGGCAGTTTTGCAATCGCCTTGCTGACGGCATCCGCCAGTTCATCGTGTTCATAGAGCAGGTCCGGGGACGGTGCACTCTGGGCGGTTTCATGCATGGCGGTTTTTTCCCATCGCAAAACGACGTTGCGATGCTTCAGGTAATCAAGCGACCGGTTTCGAACCGAGCGATACAGATAGGCTGCGGGGTGGATTCCAATGTGCCACTCCGACCGCCGGTTCCAGATGTTCATGAAGACATCCTGGACCATCTCTTCCGCAATATCCGGACTTTCAACATACCGGTGGGCAAAACAGCATAACTCAGAAAAATAGGCACGATATAAATCGGTAAACGCTTTTCTGTCGCCTCTGCGTATTTTTTCAGCCAGCAGCCGATCGGATTCCTTTCCCTTTTTTACTGACATCTTGGATAAAAATGTTATCAACCTGAAATGCCAATACTATATTACCCCTCCTTCTCCATGACTTTTTCCAAAGCCATGGATTGTGCTTATTCAATAGTATCTGCGGCTTTAGCTTATCAAAATAAATGATAACCTGCAACGCGATATTGGGCATCGCTGCTTCACCGGGGAAAATCGCGCAAAAGGCTTACCCCGGCTTCACTACGAAGTTGATCACCCGGTTCGGGACGAAGATCTCTTTGATGATCTCTCCTTTTGCAAGATGCCTTGCCACGGATTGCTGCTCTTTTGCGGCCGCAAGGACGTACTCCTTGTCGGCGGCGCGATCGGCCGGCACTTCGACCTGCCCGCGCACCTTACCATTGACCTGCACCGCATATGTTTTCGTATCGTCCTGCAGGTAGCGCTCCTCGTACTCCGGCCAGGACTGATAAGCCAGGGTTCCGGAGTCGTTCTGCCCCCCTGTTGCCGCTTCCGGGCCGGGCGCACTGCCGGCAGACTGTGATATCGTTCCGTCGAGGATAACACTCCCCTCTTTTTCCGCTTTGGCCTGAAGCCGTGACCACAGCTCTTCCGCCAGGTGCGGCGCGAATGGCGAGAGCAGCAGGGTAAACGTGCCGAGGACCTGTGCCGGCCGCTCATCCCATTTCATCGCCTCGTTGGTGAAGATCATCAGTGCCGATATGGCGGTATTAAAGCGGTGGGATTCGATATCCTCGGTCACTTTTTTGATGGCCTCGTGCAGCTGTTTCATCTGTGCGCGCGTGGGCCGGCCCGGCCCGCCGTCCTCGTCTCCGGATCCGTTTGCAGATGATGAAGGTTCTCCCGAGCCGCCTTTCGCCTCTTTTCCCGGTGCAAAGGTGATCGATTCCTGCAATTCGCCGGTCTGTTCATCGATAAACAGGCGCCAAACCCGTTTCAAAAACCGGTAGACCCCCTCTACACCCTGCATACTCCAGGGTTTTACCTGCTCAAGCGGACCCATGAACATCTCGTACAGCCGCAGGGCATCGGCCCCGTACTGCGCGACCACATCGTCCGGGTTGATCACGTTGCCGCGCGACTTGGACATCTTGAACGAACGGGCATCCACGGCCGTATCGGTTCTCTTGAGTACGAAACGGTCACCACGTTTCTCCACCTCCTGCTCCGACAATTTGACGCGCTCGAGTTCCTCAACGGTAGCGGCCCGGTCGGCCGGCACAAACCGTCCCTCGGCGTCCCTGTAGGCGGTGAACTCCAGCTCCCCGAGAATCATGCCCTGGTTGACCAGGCGGTAGAACGGTTCTTTGGTGGAAACCACGCCAATATCGTAGAGCACCTTGTGCCAGAACCGCGCGTAGAGCAGGTGAAGCACCGCATGCTCTGCTCCGCCTACGTACAGATCCACCGGCATCCAATAGCGCTCCTGATCGGGATCCACCGGACCTTTTTCGTAATCGGGACTGATATAGCGCAGATAGTACCAGCACGATCCGGCCCATTGCGGCATGGTGTTGGTCTCACGGACCGCGGGCTGCCCCGTTTCGGGATCGGTGGTATTGACCCAGTCTGTTGCCTTGGCCAGCGGCGGCTCCCCGGTTTGTGTCGGCTGGAAATCGTCCATATCCGGGAGAGTAATCGGGAGGTGATCCTCCGGCAGCGGCTTGGGCTTCCCGTCCACATGTATGACCGGAAACGGCTCGCCCCAGTAGCGCTGACGTGAAAAGAGCCAATCGCGCAACTTGTAGGTGACCGTGTATTTACCCAGGCCCTTTTTCTCGAGCCATTTTGTGATTTTCTCTTTGGATTGGGCTACCGGCAGACCGTCGAGCGAAATTTCATCGTTGGCTGAATTGACCGAGACCCCTTCTTCGGAGTCGACATACGCCTCTTTTTCAATATCGCCGCCCTTCACCACCTCGACAATCGGCAGACCGAACTTGCGGGCAAATTCCCAGTCACGCTCATCATGGCCCGGCACCGCCATGATGGCTCCCGTTCCGTACGACATCATCACATAGTCGGCGACCCAGACCGGGATCTCCTGGCTGTTGACCGGGTTGACGGCGTATCCGCCCGTAAAGACCCCTGTTTTGTCCTTGTTGAGATCGGTGCGATCCAGATCCGATTTGTTGGCGGCTTCCTTGCGATATGCCGCGACGGCCTCACGCCTGTCGTCGGTAGTAATCCGGTCGACCAGCGGATGTTCGGGCGCCAGCACCATATAGGTGGCGCCAAACAGGGTGTCGGGACGGGTGGTAAAGACTTCGATGGTATCGGTGGCGGCGGCTGTTTCGCCGGATTCGGCAGGCCCGGCGCCGGTCTCGCTTCCGGCTTTCAGATAGAAAATCACGTTCGCGCCTTCCGATTTGCCGATCCAGTTGCGCTGCATCTCCTTGATGGACTCGGGCCAGTCCAGTTCCTCGAGGTCGTTCAGCAGACGCTCGGCATACTCCGTGATTTTGAGCATCCATTGTCGCATCGGTTTGCGCTCTACCGGGAAACCGCCGACCTCGCTCTTTCCGTCGATCACCTCCTCATTGGCCAGTACCGTGCCCAGCGCCGGACACCAGTTCACCGGCACGCTCGCTTCGTAGGCAAGGCCCTGCTCATACAGTTTCAAAAAGATCCACTGGGTCCAGCGGTAATAGGCGGGATCGGTGGTATCGACCTCGCGGTCCCAGTCGTAGCTGAATCCGAGCGACTGCAACTGCCGCCGGAATCCGTTGACATTGGCGTTGGTGGTAATGCCGGGGTGAGTTCCGGTTTTGATGGCATACTGTTCGGCGGGGAGTCCGAAAGCGTCCCATCCGATGGGATGCAATACGTTGAAACCATTCATCCGCTTGTATCGCGCCAGGATGTCGGTGGCGGTGTACCCTTCCGGATGGCCTACATGAAGCCCGGAGCTGCTGGGATAGGGAAACATGTCGAGCACGTAGAACTTCGGGCGGTCCCGGTCGCTGTCATCGGTGCGAAAAGTTTTGTTTTTCAGCCAGTACTCCTGCCACTTCGGTTCGATATCAGCGGGTTTGTATTCACTCATGGTTCTAAATGGGGACTAAAATTCCGGTTTCACGTCCGTTTTATGCGCTATTTCTGTACAGCGGATGGTTTTGTGGTGTGAAGATACAGCTTTTTTTCGGGTTATTGAAGAGAGGCGAATCTGCGGCCCCCCTGCACATCAACACCCTTCCAGGCCATCCATTTTCCCAAGCATCTATACTGTTTATGGCGGCTGCATAAACTGCCGTGATCTATCCCGATAGCTAAAGCAGGTTGCGCTATAAATTCTTGTAACTTATTGACAGCTTTTGTATTTAGAAGGGCAGGCTATTCAGGTACGAAAAAGCAACAAACCATCAGAGAAACAACTGCTTACACCGGCCCGTTTCTGGAAGTCAGTACGGGTGCGGAGAATGATCAGGAAGCACAAGATCATCATATGCTATGGATGACATAAAGATAATAATTGCGCAGCTGGAGTCCGGAGAGATTGGGGATATGACGCAGCTGGCATCCGATCTCAGGAGCTGGCATGACCAGCTCCTCAAACAAAAACATGAGGATCAGGCAAAGAAAGCCAGGCTTCGGGAGCGGGTCAAGGAGCGTGATTGCCTGTATGAGGTTATCACACGTCTTCAGGCATCGAAAACCGAAGCCGACATGGAAACCACCTTTCAGGAGGTTGTCCATCTGATACCACAGGGATTTCAGTATCCCGAACGGACGGGAGCCTGTATCCGGCTGGGACGCAGAACCTGGTGCAGCCCCGGTTTTAGAATGAGTGATGGCGGGCTTGTCGCATCCAAAGAGGTTGAGGACGGGATCATCCTTGAACTTCGGGTCGGTTTGCAGATTGATAAACCGGGGGCGCCCGATTCCGGGCTGGCTGACACTGCCGTGAAGCCTCCGCGATATCTGCCCGAAGAACAGCTGCTCATTGAAAAGATTCTGCGGTTGCTGGCGCGACAATATGCGGATCATGTCACTTTCCAAAAGCTGGCCGAAAGCGAGCAGCTTTTCCGGACCACATTATACAGCATCGGTGACGGGATCATCACCACCGACAAAAACGGTGTGGTGCGCCAGCTAAACGGTGTCGCCGAACAGCTTACCGGATGGAGCGAGGATGAGGCCACAGGCAAACCCATCCGGGATGTGTTCACCATCATCAATGAAACCACCAAGGAAGAAGTTGATAATCCGGTTGACAAGGTACTGAAACACGGAAAAACTGTGGACCTGGCCAATCACACATTGTTGATTTCCAGAGACGGCAGGGAAATCCCTATTGCCGACAGTGGCGCTCCCATTCGAATCGATGACGGAGACATTATCGGTGTGGTTCTGGTGTTTCGGGATATCGAAAACTGGCGGAACGCAGAAAAGAGCCTCCAGCAGAACCTCAAGGAGAAGGAGGTGATGCTGGCGGAAATCCACCATCGCGTTAAAAACAACATCGCCGTCATTTCCGGATTGCTGGAACTGGAGGCCGAACAGGCGGAACGTCCGGAATTACAGGCACTTTTCATGAAAGCTGAAAGCCGAATCCGCTCCATGGCACTGGTGCATGAAAAGCTGTATCAGGCGTCTTCGCTTTCGGAAATTGATTTCGGCTCGTATATCATGGAGCTTGCCGGCCATGTACTTGAAACTTTCGCGCCGGATAGAAGTGTTACCATCGATTTCGACGTGGGGCCTGTGCATCTGGATATCACCCATGCCATTCCGTGCGGAATGATTCTCAACGAACTGATCTATAACGGCCTGAAATACGCCTTCCCCGGCAGCGGAAACGGGAAAATCACAATATCCCTGAGTGAGCGCAAAGGCAGGATACGGATGGCCTACCGGGACAACGGAGTCGGGTACAATGATGCCTTTCTGGAGGATTTTGCCGACGGTAAGCTGCAAAATCTTGGTTTCCAGCTCATCACCGGACTCGTAAAACAAATTCGAGGCATACTGAATATCGCGAATGAGGATGGGGCTTCGGTCATTATCCACTTCCCGAAGAACTGAACGCATGTTCGCGAGATTATGTGAGTGCGGCGGTTGCTTGCGCGGCGGTTGCTTGCCCACACACGCAACCGGCATGTGATCGAAAGTGCCGAATTTTGTCGTGTTGCCTGCTTCTGTGCGCTACCGTTGCAAACCCACAATTCGCTTATTCCGCAAGCAGCCACTGCAGCACATCCACCCCGTCAGGCTGCCAGGCTATCGGCGGACGCTGGGCTTCCTCAAGCGGAGCCAATCGAAGGCCGCCATCAGACACTGGTTTGCGGATGTGCTCTTTCAGCGTGTCCGCCGTCACGTAGACCTGCTGCAGACGGTGGCCGTAGCGGGATGCCAGTGTTTCGGCCTGTGCCACCGGTTCGGGATGATGTATCCAGCAGACAACCCGCTCCATACCGGCCATGTCGGGTTCATCGGTAACCAGTGCGGGTCCGGTTCGCACTACAGCGCGCTTTACACTCTTGAGATAGGCCGACCAGTAGCGGATTGAAGGATGTTGTTGCGATTCGGAAGGGTTTTGCTGAAGGAAGTCCATGAGAGCGGATTGCAACCCGCTGGCCGCTTCCGTCAGCGTGACCGGAGCGATGACCACGGCTACCGACCGGCAGCCCTTACCATCGTATCGCAGAATCGCTTCCGCCAGAGACCCGGCAACATCCGGCGCAAGATCTCCGGCATCATTGAAGTCGGCGCTGGAGAGTAGCGCCATGGAGAAGCGGGCCGTGCGATATAAAAAGCGGGTGTATTCGCGGGACAGTCCGAGCTCCCGGCAGCGGCGGGTAACGGCATCCACCGACCCTTCGGAACCGGCAAACAGTACATTATCGGCACGGATACCCGCAAGATCGTCCATATTGGTACTCCATGAAATCACCTGATCCGGCAGGCGCTCTTGCAACAACCGAAGCAGCCCGTCCATTAGCCGGGGATCCTTTCGCGTCAACTTCCCGTAGTAGGCGCCGCCGGAGAGCAGAACCGCCAACAGATCCTGCAGGCCGACCATGGGCAGGTTTCCCGCATGCAGGCACAGCACCTTCCGGGTTTGGCCGGGCGAAGCTTCCGCTTTGATTCCCGTTCGTGAAACAGCGGTATCCACCCATTGGATCAGGGTTTTTCCGGTGACCGTCCTTCTGATTTCCTCCAGCATGAAGGTCACATCATGGCGCGGGAAGAGGCCTTCGGCGACGGTCCGTTCCACCGACTGTCCCAGCAATCCGCCTTCATTGGCCAGCCAGGCGTCCACGGCTCCGGCGATGCATGCAGTTCGGTGCCTCTCCATCTCAATCCTCCATAAGGAAATTGCAGCCGCGCAGTTCGGCGTGATCCCGGCGGCCCAGAACCTGAAACGTGCCGTCTTGCCGGGCGATGCCCATATCCTGCGTCAAAAAAAAGGAGAGGGAGTGGACATTCGCCAGGTCGATGATGCCGATTAGTCCCTGCTCCCCTGCCGGTACGGTTTGAAGCGGGTTTTCGGCATCGCGGATGCTGATTCTGAGCCATGGCGGTGTCCGGAACCAGCCGGTGCCGGGGTCCCATGCCTGGCTGCACATCTCTGCCATGCCGTATTCGGAGTGTACGGCGTCGGCGGGGAGACCGAAGCCGGCGGCGAGCTGTTTGCGCAACTCCTGTTTGGAGAGTTCGCGCCGCCGCGTTTTCATGCCCCCGGTCTCGACGATGACCGAGCCGGCAGGCAGGTTCGGCGCCCCGGCGTCGATCAGGTCCAGGAGTCCGAATGCCGCCCCGAAGAGCATCACCCGCTTTCCGGCGGCGGTGACCTGCTCCCAGGCCTCCTGCCCGGGCGTGCGGTCGAGCGGAAGAAAACGGCTGAGGCCGCAGTCGTCCTGCCGCACAAAATGGTCGATCATGGCAACAAGCGACGACTCGGGGTTGTCCATGTACCCCGGCAGCCAGGCCAGAATCGCAAACCCGTCAGCCGGGTAAAAGCGGGTAAAACCGTGCCACGCCGATTCGAGATAGAGCTTGCTATCGGCGATATGGTGGGTGCTGCGGCGGGATCCGGTCGTGCCGCTGCTGCGGAACCGCATCTCCGGTTTCCCGACATAATCGGCCCTGACCTGCGTATCCCGGAACACCTGAATGGGCATCAGCGGATACTCTTCGGGGCGAACCGATGCGCCTCCGGCAGGTGTGGCCGGCGAAATGGCATCCCGAAGAGACGAGTCCAGGCCGAGACCTTCGCAGAAGTTCCTGTAGACAGGCAGATGCCGGTACTGATGCCGGAACACAACATCCGCTTTCTCCTCAAACGGGATGTCGGGATCAATCACAAAACTGCGCCATGCTGTGCGGGAGGTATTCATACTGCTCAGTCTGCCATTGGGCCAAGATCCATCCGCACCAGTCCGCTGCCGTGCAGCAGCCATGCCTGCCGGCCAAGGATCGTGAAACTGCGCCATGTGAGTGGAGAGGCCTGGCCGACGGCCATTTCCGGCAGACTCACGCGGCGGAGAATTTCACCGGTGCCGTCAATCTGCATAATATGGGCGGATCCCATCACCCATAACTCCCTGTGCGCCCTGGCCAGCGCGCGCACGGGTTCGGGCAGGTGCAGAAAACCGAGGTACGAGCCTGACAGCGAAAACCGGTGAAGGACCTGTTCGCGGCTGTCGGCCACCCAGATCACTTCATCCAGAATGGTCATGGAGAGTGGGAGCACGCGGTCGTCCGGGCCAAACAGTTCAAAACTGAGATCATACTGCCCGTTGCTGTCGATGCGGAAGACGCGGTGGCGCTCTTCGTCGTAAAAAAACAGGCGGCCGGCATAGTCGGTGGTGATCAGCGCGGGGCGGTAGGCCTGGCCGTATCCGGCGCGCTGCGGCAGGGAGACCGTTCCTATATACTGGAAGCGGCGGTCGAAAACCTGGATACGCCGGTTGTTCCGGTCTGCCACGTATATTTTGAGTTCGTTGGTGGGATCGATGGCAACGGGGTTGTCAAACTGGTAATCGCCGCTGCCGAGGCGTCCTGCCGAGTCGATTCTCACTCCTTCCGTGTCAATTTTCAGGATGCGGTTGCGACCCCTTTCGACAATAAAAAGGTGTCCGGCGGATGAGGCCCGCACGGCAACGGCATCGCTTAGTCCTGTCAGAACAGGCGAACGGGGTTCCGCCTGCGGGCTTCCGGTAACACCGGGGGCATCCGGCATCGGCATCGGTCCCGGTGCCATCCAGAATGGCAGGATCAGGCACAGAACGGCAATATGAGTCACACTGGAACGCATGGCAGCACCAACAGGGCGCGATACCCGTTTTCAGGCTCGCTTCAGCCCCTTGGCTCCAATATCCCTCCTGAAAACGGCATTATCAAAAGAAATTTTATCCACTTCACTGTAACAGCGTGTGATGGCGCTTTTCAGGTCGGGACCGCCGGCCACGACAGTGAGAACGCGGCCGCCGTTGGTCAGCAGCTTCCCGTCCTCCAGGCGTGTGCCGCTGTGGAAGACGATGGCCACGTCCGACACCGCATCCAGCCCGGTGATCTCCTTGCCCTTGGTATAGGCCTCGGGGTATCCTCCCGAAGCCATCACAACGCCGCAGAAATGGTCGTCCGACATCTCGACCTCGCACGACTCCAGCTGGTGGTTCACCGTAGCGAGCATGACTTCAAGCAGATCCGATTTCATGGCGGGCAGCAGCACCTGGCACTCGGGGTCGCCGAAGCGGCAGTTGTACTCGACGACTTTGGGCCCCTCGTCGGTGATCATGAGTCCGAGGTACAACACGCCCCGGTACCCATGGCCTTCCAGCTGCATGGCCCCGAGCGTCGGGTAGAGAATGGTGTCTTCGACGATGCGGAGCATACGCTCGTCCACGACCGGAGCCGGAGCGTAGGCTCCCATACCACCAGTATTGAGACCGGTATCGCCCTCCCCGATGCGCTTGTGATCTTGCGCGGAGAGCAGCAGCCGGGCATTGCGCCCGTCGGTTATAGCAAAAACCGAGGCCTCTTCACCTTCCATAAACTCCTCCACGACGACTTCCTTTGCCGCCCTGCGCAGCGACTCATCCTCGCGGATGCGCTGCATGTGCTGGAGCGCTTCGGTCTGCGTCCGGCAGATGAACACCCCTTTTCCGGCGGCGAGCCCATCGGCCTTGATCACAACCGGCCAGGTATCGTTGTCGAATTTGAGCCACGATTCGACATCATCCAGCACGGTATGTCCCGAGAAATGGGTGGATTGGGCCGTAGGAATCTTGTACTTGTGCATCAGGTTCTTGGCGAAGGTTTTGCTGCCTTCAAGCCGGGCGGCGGCCTTCGACGGACCAAATACCTTGTGGCCGCGCTGCTCCAGAAAATCGGTGATACCGTCGACCAGAGGCTGTTCTGGACCGACGACCGTCAGGTCAATCCGCCGTTCCTCAATCACTCCCGCTACCGCCTCGAACCAGGACGTGACGTCCCCGGCATCACTGCCCGGCAGCGCGATGTTTTCGCCATATGCGCCGGTTCCCGGATTGCCCGGAGCGATGAACAGCTTGCCCAGCTTCGGGGAGCGGCTCAGGGCCCATGCCAGGGCATGCTCCCGGCCGCCGGATCCAAGTATCAATACATTGTGTTGTGCCATAGGATTGCGGTCTTTTCCGGTCCGGCGGGGAGCCGTGGCCGGTTATCGGTTAATCTAAAATGCAGGGTGCGGGATTCGAAGGGCATCCGAACCCGTCCGGAGCTATGCCTGCAGCACCGGACGGTTCAGAATAAACCGGGCTTACTTCCGGCCTGCCGCGATAGCGACCAGTTCGGCGAAGCTGTCGGGCTTGAGGCTGGCGCCGCCGATAAGTCCGCCGTCCACATCCGGGTTTTGCAGCAATTCGTCGGCATTATCGGGCTTCATGCTTCCGCCGTAGAGAATGCGGATGGCATCGGCGATTTCCTGACCGAACAGGCCGGCAAGTTCCTGGCGGATGAATGAGTGCATCTCCTGTGCCTGGTCGGGTGTGGCGGTTTCGCCGGTACCGATCGCCCATACCGGTTCGTAGGCGATGACGATCTTCGCGGCGTCGGATGCGTCGATGCCGGCCAGCGAGCCTTTGGTCTGGGTCTTGACTACATCAAAATGGCTGCCGTCCTTGCGCTCCTGGAGCACTTCGCCGACACAAACGATCGGTGTCAGACCGTCGCCCAGGGCTTTCTTTGTTTTTTTGTTGATGATCGCGTCATCCTCACCGAAATATTCGCGGCGCTCGGAATGGCCGAGAATCACGAAATCGCAGCCCAGTTCATTGAGCATGGCGGTGCTGACTTCACCGGTGTACGCGCCGTTGTTTTCAAAATGGACATTTTGTGCCCCGATCTTGACGGCGCTGCCCTCCTTGCGGGCGTCAAATGCCGCCGGCAGCGAGATAAACGGCGGGCATACGGCCGCTTCGACGCCATCAATCTGTTTCTGCGCGGCGTCGTCCAGCTTCGCAAAAAAGTCGGCGGTCTCTTTGGGACCCATGTTCATTTTCCAGTTACCTGCAATCAGGATTGATCTCATAATACTTCTCCGTTGGTTAGCAATGTGTCGATTTTAATAATGAGTTCGTTGAGGTTGTGGCCGTGCAATTTGCGCACTATCCGCCCTTCACTGTCGATCAGGAAGCGGACCGGCATTTCATAAATATTCCAGCGCTCCTCAAGGTCTGATTCGGCAAAGGCTCCCGCCGATGCCACGGGCCAGTCCTGCCCCCGTTCGTTATAAAAAGCGTTAACCGCAATCGGACTGCCTTCTACGGGTATGGTCAGAAACCGGATACCGCGATTCTGAAACAGTCCGAATATGGTCTGCAGCGCGGGGTAGTTGCTCTGGTATTCGCGATCGGCCAGGCGAACCACCTCGATCATTGCGGGGGATCCCTGCAGATCGTCCCTGGTGTAGGGAATGGCCATCCCCGTGCCGGCCACGTCTGCAAATCCAAGCTCAAAATCGGGCAGCAGGGCACCGGCGTACAGGTGCTCGATGTCGTATTTCAGGACTTCGAGCCAGCGGGCGACCTCTTCATCATCCCCGAAATTCTCTTCAAAACGGCGCAAATGCTGCCGGGCCAGATCGGTGCGCGAGCTGTCGTACAACACTTCAATGCGGTGCATGGCCAGCCGCCGGCTGATGTCCCTGTCGCCGCTCCGTTGTTCGAGCGAATCGGCCCAGGCCAGCGCGTAATCGAGTCCGTTCTGCCTGAGCTGCGCCGGGAAACCGATCTGTGAGGCCACTATCCGGATTTCCCTGACATCCCCGGCTTCCTGCAAGCGGCGAATCAGCTTGCCGTCGTCCTGCTGCTGAAGCAAGCGCAGCGATTCCCTTGCGGCGAGTTTGCCGGCTACCGATTCGGGCAGGTCACGCCAGGCGTTCCAGAAAAGATCACTCCAGGTGTCGATCAAATGCGGGATGGTGTCGGCGGGAACCGCGCCGGCCGATGCAAGGGCCATCATACGGTTAAACTGGCGGTCCAGGCGGTTGACGATATGCAGCGCCTCATGTTCCTGGGAACTGATTTCGGCAAATCCCGAAAAACGGGGAAGCGATCCTTCGATGAGGACGGTGTCGCCCCTGGCGAGTACCATGGTGGTGTCGGCAAGGCGCCTGGTGCCCCGATGGATTTCGAGGGCGTAGATATCCGATTCTGCCGAGCGTGCGGTGGCGCCGAAATGCCCGTCGCGGTCGGTAACCGCGCGGTAGAGGGTATCGGGTCCGGCCGTACGGCTGTAATCCAGCACATAGACCCGGATTCCGCTGAAATCGCGGGTCGGGTCGAGGGCCTCATCCACCGTAATGGTCCCGTGGATATGAGCCGCCGGGCCGCCTTCATTCGAATCGGTATCGGAGGAAGAGCCGCATCCGGCGACCGTTATCAAGGGAATCGCCACCAGTAAAAGGACGAGCAGGCTAAGCGGGGCATCGAGGCCCCGAAGGCCGTTTATAGTGCCATATTCAGGACCGGCATGACACTGACAGGGAGCGGTCATCCTTCCTCCTCCAGTTTCTTCTGAATCAGTTCCTTCACCATACCGGGGTTGGCTTTGCCCTGCGACTGTTTCATGATCTGGCCGACGAAGAAGCCGATGAGGCCTTTCTTTCCGTCGCGGTAGCGTTGCACCTCTCCGGGATTGTCGCGGATAACCTGATCCGCCAGGGGCTCCAGAAAACCGGTATCGGACACCTGAAGCAGGTTCAGGTCACCTGCCAGGGTTTCGGCGCCCTGATCCGATTCCACCATTTTTTCGAGGATGGTTTGCATGGCCGATGAGCTGATCTTGTCGTCGTCGCGCAGTTTGAGCAACCCGGCCAATCTCTCGGGGCGTACGGGAAACGCTTCAATATTCCAGCCGTGGGTATTCAACAGGCGCCGCACTTCGGTGATCATCAGGTTGGAGGCCTGTTTGGGCGCAATTCCGAGGCCGGTCACCTCTTCAAAATAGTCGGCCATGGGCCGGTCGGCGGTGAGTACGGAGGCGTCGAAATCCGGCAGGTTGAACTCCTCCATGTAGCGTTTGCGGCGCGCTTCCGGCAGTTCCGGGATTTCGAGGAGAATCTCCTCAAGCATCTCGTCGGTCACGATAACCGGCGGGATATCGGGTTCGGGGAAATAGCGGTAGTCGTGCGCCTCCTCCTTGGAGCGCATCTGCCGGGTTTTCATTTCGTTGGGATCCCACAGGATGGTCTGCTGCACCACCTTGCCTCCCGAAAGGAGCACCTCCTTCTGGCGTTCCACCTCATAGGCCAGGGCGCGTTCCACATTGCGGAACGAGTTGAGGTTTTTGATTTCGGTACGGGTGCCGTACTCCTTTTGTCCGCGGGGACGGATGGAGACGTTGGCGTCGCACCGCAGGCTGCCTTCTTCCATATTGCCGTCGCAAACGCCGAGGTAGCGAACTATCTGCCAGATTTTTCTCATGTAGGCACCGGCTTCCTCCGGACTCCGTATGTCCGGTTCCGAGACAATCTCCAGCAGCGGGGTTCCGGCACGGTTCAGATCGATGAGGGTGTTGTGCGGATCCTGGTCGTGAATCGATTTGCCGGCGTCCTCCTCCATATGGATACGGGTAAGGCCGATGCGTTTGGTTTGAGTGGCGGATGCGCCGTTGCCGGCGGAATCGCCCCGGCGGCCGTTGTCTGCCGGCACCTCGATATCCAGATAGCCGTCGTAACAGATCGGGGTCTCGAACTGGGAGATCTGATATCCTTTCGGCATGTCCGGGTAAAAATAGTTTTTCCGGGCGAAAATGGATTTCTGCGCGATTTTGCAGTTGGTTGCCAGTCCCAGTTTGACGGCGAAGCGAATCAGATTCTCATTCGGAACGGGCAGCGTGCCGGGATGCCCCAGGCACAGGGGGGTCACGTTCGTATTGGGAGAGGCGCCGAACCGGTTGGATACCGGAGCGAACGCTTTGGATTCGGTAAGAAGCTGCGCGTGTACTTCCAGTCCTATGACGGTTTCAAATTGTGTATCCACGCTCATGTCGGTAATAGATTTGTCATCAAAAAAAAATCAGCGGCTGCGGTCCCATTGCCTTGTTTCGGTGCCGGGTGCCATCCGAGGCCGCTCCTGCACGACTGAAGTCACCTGCACGGCAATTGCCGGGAGATCCCGTACCGCCGCACAACCTTGCAGTGAAAACCGGCAGGCACGCACAGCAATCCGGAAATGGTATCGGGCTTGGTAAAAACGTGCCGGGGCCGTTCACGGATTATAAAACATCGATACCCGGCACACCGCCGGGTGCAGCAACGGCCCAAAATACAAAAAAACGGGTAACCGAACACCTGGATTGCAGGAGAAAATCATTTCAGGGCCTGGTGCTCACGACGTATCTGGGTGTGCATCCCGTCATAGTTGAACACCGACCGGAATCCGTTGGCGGACATAAAATGGGAGGCTACCCGGCTGCGATTGCCGGAATTGCAGTAGATCAGGTAATCGGCATCGGGGTCAAGAGCGGTAACGCGTTCCTCGAACGAAGGGTCGCTGAGGTTGATGGTGAGGGCACCCTCCACCGTGCCCCCGGCCCACTCTGCGGGTGTGCGCACATCGATGATGACGACATCGCGTTCGGCCAGCAGTTTTTCGAGCTCTCCCGGCCGGATATCGATATAAGACGACTCCTGTGCCGACGAACTGCAGAAAGTAAGAGTGATAAGGGCGGCAAACAGTGCGGCCCGGCAGATCAGATTTCGCATGGCGTAAAGATAGGATTTTTATAAATAAATCGCTAAGCCGGCGACTTCATGCGGCCGGGACGGCAGGCTGTCATCCGATCACCTGCTGGGTAACACAGTGGATGGATCCCTGTCCCCATACCAGATCGTTGCAGGGCACATCCTTGATATACCGGTCGGGGAACACCGACTGGAACATCCGGAGCACCTCGTCGTCGTAGCGTTTATCGTAGGTTGGAACCAGCACGCACCGGTTGGCAATATAGAAATTGGCGTAGCTTGCGGGCACGTAATCTGATCCGTCGACCGTAGTGCCCGTGATGCGGGTTTGCGGCAGCGGCAGCTCCACGATTTCAAACGGGTTTCCGTGGATGTCGGTCGCATCCTTCAGGATGTTCCAGTTCTCAAGCAGGGTCTCGTAGTTGGGGTCGCTGGTGTCGTCGGTTACCGTAGTAAAGATCACCCTCTCCGAGACAAAGCGGGCGAGGTCATCGATATGTCCGTCGGTATCGTCGCCCCGGAGTCCGCTTTTCAGCCAGATCACCTTTTCAATACCGAACCACGTGCGCAGATTTTCCTCGATTTCGGCTTTGCCGAGGCCGGGGTTTCGGTTGGGGTTCAGCAGCACCGACTCGGTGGTCAGCAGGCAGCCTGCCCCGTTTACGTCGATAGAGCCGCCCTCAAGCACCATTCCGGGTGCGACTGTCGGCAGATTGAGCAGGCGGGCGAGCTTGCCCGGCACCGCGTTGTCGAAATCATACGGGGGGTATTTACCACCCCAGGCGTTGTACTCCCAGTCGCACAGTACCACTTCCGGCGCACCGGCTCCCGCCCCGCCGGTATCTGATACGGCCTGCGAGCCTTGTTCTCCGGTTTGCTTCCCGGCTTGTTCTCCGGTTTGCCTCCCGGCTTGTTCTCCGGTTTGCTTCCCGGTCAAACCCGGCATCGCCGTTACGTCTGGCCCGCCCCGCGATTCCGCCGACAGGGATGAGCCCGAATTACTCCGGCCGGTGGATTTGGCTTTGTCGTACGGAAGGAGCGAAATCGGACCGTAGTCGCGTATCCACACATCATTGACCGGCATGTGGATGAGCCGGACCCGGTTCCAGTCGATATTCCGGTTTTGGAGCAGAGAGGCGGCGGCCTGCCGAGCCTCCTCATTGGCGACCAGCAGCATCACCTCTTCGTGGGGCGTGAGAGCTTCCAGGATGTCGGCATAGACATGTTCGGCTCGGTTCAGCCGGATTCCGGGCCAGGTTTCCCGGTTGTCGGGCCAGGCCATGAGAGTGAGTTTGTGCGGCGCCCATTCGGGGGGCATGTAATAACGTTTACCGGGCATAATATTTTTCTGCAGGCGCCATCAGCTTCGCTGGAACAGGATTAGCCCTCCGGTGCGCGCCAAATTTGCAGTACACGGCACAAACAGAGGGAACATGTCATCAGCTTCGCTGCAGATACGCTCGCATTATCGGGTGTAATAAATAATGGCGATCCGGGCAATCTCTCCGGATCGGATTTCCAATGCAGCATCCTCCCGGCTGGGAACCGGCCGGGAAGTCGAGGCAATATACCTCATTTCACGTAAACCGTCTTGATATTTGTAAACTCCAGGATGCCGAGATGTGACAGCTCGCGTCCGTAGCCGCTGGTTTTGATTCCTCCGAAGGGAAGGCGGGGATCCGATTTGACAAATTCGTTCACGAAACAGCAGCCGGCCTCCAGCTCTTCGGCGGCGATGCGGCGGCCGCGCCGGGTGTCTGCGGTGAAAACGGCGGCACCGAGACCAAAAACCGAGTTGTTGGCCAGACGAATCGCATCGGCTTCGTCTTTGGCGGAGATAATGGCGGCAACGGGCCCGAACAGCTCTTCGTCAAAGGCCGTCATGCCGGGGGTCACGCCGGTGAGTACCGTTGGAGGATACCATGCTCCGGGTCGGTCCGGTACCTTCCCGCCCAACACCAGCCGGGCACCCTGGCTGACCGACCGCTCGACCTGCTCGTGCAGTTCGTCACGAAGATCTTCCCGCGCCATGGGGCCGATGGTGACATTTTCGCGCATGGGGTCGTCCATAACCGCATCGCGCATGTGTTCGACAAATTTTTCGGTGAAGGCGTCCAGAACCTCCTCGACCACAATGAAGCGTTTGGCCGCGATACAGCTTTGCCCTCCGTTGATAAGCCGGCTGGTGGCGCAGGTGGCCGCGGCGGCGTCGATGTCGGCATCCTCCAGAACGATGTAGGGGTCGCTGCCTCCCAGTTCGAGAACCGTCTTTTTCAGCATCTCACCCGCTTTGGAGGCGACGGCGCTGCCGGCCGGACCGCTGCCCGTCAGGGTTGCCGCTTTCACCTTGTCGCTTTCCAGAAGCTCCTCCACCAGAGAGGTTTTGATCAGCAGTGTACGGAAGGCGTGTTCGGGGAAACCGGCATCGCGAAACACCTCCTCGATGGCCAGCGCCGAACCCGGAACGTTACTCGCATGCTTGAGCAGGCCGGTGTTTCCGGCCATTAGCGCGGGAGCGGCAAAGCGGAACACTTGCCAGAAGGGGAAATTCCAGGGCATTACCGCCAGTACGGGCCCCAGTGGATTGTAAGTAATAAAGCTTTCCGAGGCATCGCTTTCAACCGGCTCTTCGGATAAAAATTCCCGCGCGTTGTCGGCGTAGTAGTCACATACCCAGGCACACTTTTCGACTTCTCCCCTGGCGGATGCCAGCGTTTTTCCCATCTCCCCGGTGATGATGCGGCCGTATCGATCGGCCCGTTCCCGCAGCAGCGCCGCCGCTTTTTTCATGAGGCCGCTTCGGTGCTCGAAAGAGGTGTTGCGCCACTCCAGAAACGTGTCGTGCGATTTGTCCACTACCCGCCACATCTCCTCTTTGCTGATGGTGTCGAAAGTACGGACTGTCTTTCCGGATGCCGGATTGGTCACTTCGATACGGGAACTCATAGTGTGAACTCGTTTGGGGTTGGGGTTTTTGACATCGCCGAAATTCAGGTTAAGGCCGAAGTACAGGTATGGCCAAAAATCCGGGCGTCGCCGAATTATGGAATATCGCCGAAGCTATTATTCTACGTAAACATTCCGGGATGGCATTCCGTTTGATCACGATGGGTATGCCGCAGCTTCCAGACGTAGGCCGGTATGCCGGACAGCCGGCCGACAGTCCCTCCTTCACAGGTCCTTGAGCCATCGGGAGAGCAGTACGTCATGCACATAGTAGCCGTCATAATCCTGAATGATGAGCTCCTTCTCCTGAAGTGCCTTGAGTGATGCCGCCAGCGTACTGGTGGCACCAAGCCCCTGCCCCTGCACAAACTCTTTGGAGAGCGGGTTTGTTACCGGTTCCCCTTTGGCAATGGCAACCAGGGCTTGCCATTGCCGGTCGGTCAACAGTTTGCCGTACCCGGAAAACACCTGTTTCTCCTGGGTTATGATTTCATCAAACACCCGGATTATCCCGGCTTCGGTTACGTTATCGCATCCGGCAAACAGTTTGTTACAGACCAGTTGGATCGCGTACGTCTGGCCGCGGCACTGCCGGTAAATCTCTTCGACATGATGAAATCCGATCTCCTTTTCATGCTTTTTGAAATGCTTCCGGATGAATGCAGCATACGCTTCCAGTGGAATGGGTTCAAGGCGTATCTGCTGTGCGCTTCGGTAGAACGGGCGGGATTTCTGTGTGAACATGGATTCCATCATGCCCCGGTGACTTCCGCTGAACAAAAACCGCAATTCGGGATATTGCTGCGTCCAGGCACGAAACAGCGCTTCGCCGTTGCTGTCGGAGTAGGAGGAAACATGCTGGAACTCATCGATTCCAATAATGACCGGTTTTTTGTGACCGGCGAGAAACGCCCCGATCTGCTCGAGGGTCTGTTCCGGCAGCCGGGGTGCCTGCCACCGGAAAGTGAGATATGGCTGCCCCGTATATGCATTGAAGTGAATTTCGGCTCCGACCTGCCCCAGCAACTGCTGCAGGGTAGCGGTAAACCCCCGCTCGGTCCGTCCGAAATACTGATAAACGGCCTGGGTGATGGCCCGGATCGCATCGGAGGCACTGCGCGTGGCCAGCAGGTCCACATAGATGAGCTCATGGCCCCTTTTCCTGGACAGCTCATCAAAAAAACACTGTATCAACGCGGTTTTGCCGATCCTTCGCCAGGAATAGAGGACAACATTGCGCTCATTCCGAAAATGATCATGCAATTGCGACAGTTCCTGCTCCCGGTCACAGAAGTGGCGCCGGTCGATGTAACCGCTTAGCAGAAACGGATTACCGGGTTCTCTTTTTGTCATGGTGTCAGCTCCTGTAATCAAGGCCGGAATCCCCAGAAATGTGCCAAAAACGCTGATTCGGTTTAAAAACCATCCTTATTGCCCTTTGGCCATTCACTTCACTACAACATCTTCGTTACATAATTATTGTAACGAAGATTATGGAACATTGCCAACTAAAATTTTGTGCCGGGTTCGGGGCCTTCGTTGCAAACCTGTCAGGAGGCTATCGTCTGGAGGCTATCGGCGCAAACCGAATCTTGCAAGTTCCGGGGAGAAGCCGTGGCCTTTCCCGAAGTCGTCTTTCCGTTTTCACCGGAACGGGACTGTTACTCTCCCCGGTACTTCCTGAGCCGGTCCACCAGTTCGTTATTGACATGCGTGCTGATCGGGACTTCGATAACGGCCACAGACCGGCGGGCAAGGTGTTCCTTCAGCAGCTGCTCCAGTTGTTCGGGGGATTCGGCACGGTGGCCTTCCACCCCGAAACTGCGGGCGAACGCGGGGAAATCGGGATTGTCGATTCGGGTACTGACCGACCGCTGCCTGGACAAATGCTGTTTCCAGCTGATCAGCCCATAGTCGTTGTCGTTGAACACCAGTACTATGAACCCGGTGCCGAGCCGCCGGGCGGTTTCCAGCTCCTGCGCATTCATCAGAAAACCGCCGTCGCCCATGGCCGCTACAATCTGGCGCTCCGGCTGATGCAATGAGGCCGCTATCGCTCCGGGCAGCGCGATACCCATGCTGGCCATTCCGTTGCTGATCAGACAGCCATTCGGACAATAGGTCGGGAAGTTGCGTGCGATCCACATTTTGTGGGTTCCTACGTCACTGATCAGGAGTCCGTCATCCTCCATGACATCACGTATGATGTGCAGCGCCCCTGGCACGGTAAGCTCCGTTCGGGCCTCTCCCTGATCGAGCCGGTACCGATCCAGATCGGTTCGGATACGGTCGCGGACGGGTTCAAACCACCGTTCCTGCAACTTTGGCAGCAAATCCTCCTTGAGATTCAACTCCCAGAGCGCGGCGGAGATATCCCCGGTCACCTCCAGGTCGGGGTCGTATTCGGTATAGACTTCGGCGGGATCAAAATCCACATGGATGATCTTCTTGTCCTCACCAATATTCCACTTTTCGGGGGGATATTCGGCCACATCATACCCTACGGTCATGACCAGGTCGGCCTGCTCAAACGCTTCCGCCACATAATCCTTGAAACCGAGTCCAATGGCGCCCAATGAATACGGCGACCGGTCGGAGAGCGCGCCTTTGCCCATGAATGTCGAAGCGACCGGGATGCGGTGCTTTTGAGCGAACTCGGTCAGATGCTTGCTGGCCAGTTTCCGGATAGCACCGTTGCCGGCAAGGATGAGCGGTTTTCGGGCTTCAGAAAGCAGTTCTACGGTTTTACGGATCGCCTTGTAATCGGACCCCGGCCGGCGTGGTCGTTTCGGTGTGATGGGCTTCAGAGCGGCATCCACTTGCAGATCGGCGACATCCTCGGATAACTCGATGTGGGTGGCGCCGGGCTTCTCCTGTTCTGCCAGGCGAAACGCCTTGCTGACCATTTCGGTGACTACTTCGGGGGAGGTTACCGAGGCGTTCCATTTGGTGATGGGCCGGAACATGTTAACGATATCGATCCGTTGGTGACTTTCGTGATGAAGCCGGTCGAGGCCACCCTGGGCGGTGATGGCCACCAGGGGAGCCTTGTCCAGGTTGGCATCCGCCACGCCGGTAATCAGGTTGGTGGCGCCGGGGCCAAGCGTACCGAGGCACACTCCCGCCCTGCCGGTCAACCGTCCGTGTACATTGGCGATAAACGCTGCACCCTGTTCGTGCCGGCACGGGACAAATTGAATAGCGGATTGCTCCAGGGCGAACAGCAGGCTTTCGTTCTCTTCCCCCGGAACCCCGAAGATATGGGTTACGCCTTCAGCTTCAAGGCATTGAACAAAAAGTTCGGCTACGGTCATGGTTCTCGGGCGTCAAGGTTTCTGGTTTGAGCAGCTACACGGGCAGATTGTGCAGCATGTTCCGAAAATGGTGCAGCTCGTCCTCATTGACGGTATGCCCCATTCCCGGATAAATCTTTTTGGTGACATCGGCCCCGAGGTTTTCAAACACTCCGGCGGTATCCTGCACCCGGTGTTCCGGGATATGCGAGTCGATATCGCTGCAACCGATAAAGACCGGCGTCTTTTTCATGGACCCCCGGTACCGACTGTAGTCGACATCCGGCCCGATGACACCTCCACTAAGGGCAACCACGCCGCCATAGCGATCGGCGTTGCGGGCGGCGAATTCAGTTGACAAACAGGCCCCCTGCGAGAAACCGGCAAGTACTATGCGCTCTTTGGGGATACCGGCGCCGAGTGCTTTTGTAATCAGTTCGTCCATCACCTGCAGGGCCGACTCAAGCCATGGTTCGTTCTGCTCCAGCGGCGACATGAACGGGTAGGGGTACCATGTGTGATTGGCGGCCTGGGGCGCCATCCACGCCAGATCCGCGACAGATGCGCCGCCGTTTTGCGGATCGGCTGCCGATACCTGCGAACCTGCGGTTGTCTCCTTCCGTGCTCCTGCGGCACCCTCCTTCCGGGCGCCTGCCGACTCCTCCAGGTGCATCAACTCATCATACAACGTGAGGATGCTGTCGGCCGAAGCGCCGCGTCCGTGTATTAATATTACGGCTCCTTTCGCCTGATCCAGCGGTTTGCCTTTTTCCAGGACCGGCTGGCCCTGGTGAGGGTGGTCATTATTCTGAAACATGTATTCAATGGGGTTATGGGTAGGTAACGGGCCCGCCGCACCGGGAACCGGTTATGGATGCCACCGGTGGTCAGTGTACCGGCTTGACAACTGTCGAGCCGTGACGACCAAACCGAACAAGGCGCTGTCTCTGCAATCCGGTTTCGCGGACGACTGTAGTTATGCGGCGGTCCTTGTGAGTATCATATCACAAATAACACGCGCGGCGCAGGGAATCATTCACCGACAGCAACACATCCACCAAAACCGCTCCGATACCGGTAAAACGACAACTTGTAGAGTATCGCTCTGGATTCTGAATCAATCCTCACGCCATCTGCCCCTCCATACCGGCCTCTGGTTCAGGCCGCCGACGAATATCGCCTGTTGCGGATCCATTACCTTTTTTTGGAATCAAAGCGGTATATTTTCCCTTCCGCTTCCCGGCAGCTTCGATCGGAAGATGAATGCAACCCGTTATCATTCAAATAATTGCGTAGAAATGTCCACAGTCCGTTTATTTCAACAACCCCGCTTCTTCCTGCTCACCCTTTTTATCATCGGCCTGATGGCCCCGGCGGTTACCGTGCCCTCGGCTTTTGCCGGCGGCTCCCACTGGTCACCGGAGGACATCGTCAGCCAGGAACGAGCCGGGCAGTTTGCATTTTCCCCCGACGGGACAATAATCGCATGGGTCAAAACCCGTAATTCAAGTGAGAAGGACCGCAATGTCACGGACTTGTACCTGACCCGCCTGGACCGCACTGCGGGCAACAGTCCATCCGGCGGCCGCTCCGCTGGTGCCTCTTCGGAGGACGAAGCTTCATTTCTGACCATACGCCTGACCCGCTCCGAAGAGTCGGACCGCAACCCCTTTTTCTCCCGCGACGGTAATCTGCTCTATTTTCTTTCATCCCGCGATAACGGCAACAAACTGTGGGCCATGAATCTCCATGGAGGAGAACCGTATGAGGTGCATGAATTTGACGAAGGGATCCGTAGCGTTCAGCAGCTCGAGGACGGCACCATCACCTTTCTGTCTGATGAGGGCGACCTGCTTATCGAGACTGAACGAAAGGACCGGGAAGACAACACGCAGGTGATCGAAGATACCGTCACATTCAAACCTGTGCGGCTTTTTTCATTTGATCCGGATTCACGGCAGGTCCGCCGCCTTACCGACAACCTGTTCCCGATTTCCACCTACGCGGTTTCGGACGACGGGCGCTTCGCCGTAACCGGGCACACCCGCAGCCCCCATTACGGCGCCGATGCCCATCCGCCCCCCTCCTACTTTTTCTGGGACCTTGAAACCGGCAAACGAATACGCATTTTGCAGGGGATGCAGACCCCCGGAAACTTCTCATTCACCGACGACAATCGGGGCGTCTATTTTTCTGCTGTGACCTCATCCGACCCCCAGTGGAGCGGTGCCGGTATCTCCGAACTCTATTATATGGAGATTCCGGAGGATGAACCGCTTGCGCGGATTATGGAAGCTCACGCGACCAACGCACGGGCCGAAGCCGAGTCAGCTAGCAGCAAACCCCATCCTGCCCGCATCGGCCAGGCGAACAATCGGGAAGCGGAGGTGTCCGGCAATGCGGATACGGCGGACAACCGTCAGGCCGGCAAAGGGCGTACCACAGATGCCGGTGCCGGTTCGAAGCCGGGAAGCGATGAGCCGAATGGTGGCGGCAACGTTGACCGATTCGGATTTCTGCCACCCGGCGAAGTGCCCGATGGCCCTCTGAGTGTAGTGAAGGTCCCGCTGGATTGGGACTGGGCCCTCGGCTCCGGCTATCATGTACTCGGTAATGATGTTCTCGCATCGCTGGCCGATGGACCGACCCGCAAACTGGCCCATTACGAACGTCGTGGCAACGGAGAATGGCGCAAACGAGAGGTAGATGCCGGAAAGCACAACGGGCGTGTGGCTATCGCCGCCATCGCGGAAGACCATTCGAACATGGTATTCGTCCATTCCACCGCCTCAACCATGCCGCAGTACCGAATCGGGGAGCTCGATGTGCGCCGCCGCAGCGCACAGCTTTCCGAGGGCAAAGAGCTGTTCCAACTGAACAGCGGGTTGCGGGACAAGCACATAGCAAAAACCGAGATTTTTCGCTGGACCGGGGCCGAAGGCACCGAGGTAAACGGCATTCTCTACTACCCGGAAAACTACGATCCCGAACGCCGTTATCCGCTTACCGTGGCGATTCGCGGCGGACCCGCCGCCGTTACCCTCGACTGGTGGAATATGAGCTGGGCCTATTTCCCGCACATCCTGTCACAAAAGGAATCGTTTGTACTGATGCCCAATTACCACGGCTCTTCCAGCCACGGACTGGAGTTCGTGGAGTCGATCAAGGGCCGCTATTATGAGCTGGAACTGATCGATATCGTCAACGGGATCCAAACCCTGGACGAGCAGGGCAAGATCGATACAGATTCGCTCGGGGTGATGGGCTGGTCGAACGGATCCATCCTCAGTATCGCGCTTTCGATTGAATATCCGGAGATGTTCCGGGTGGTCGGGGCGGGAGCCGGCAACGTGAACTGGATCTCCGATTACGGGACCTGCATGTTCGGTGTCCGATTCGACCAAAGTTATATCGGCGGAGCGCCCTGGGACAGTACCGGCGCCCTGTTTTACAACACGGCATACATCGAGAAATCGCCGATCTTCCGGATGGACCAGGTCAGGGCTCCAACCATTATCTTTTTCGGCAGCGAGGATCGCGCCGTGCCGCGTGATCAGGGATGGGAGCATTATCGTGCGCTTCAACAGATTGGCCGGGCACCCGTCCGTTTCCTTTGGTTCCCCGGTCAGCCGCACAGCCTGCAGAAACTGACGCACCAGACCCGCAAACTGAAGGAGGAGATCGCCTGGTTCGACCGATATCTGTTCGGCACCTACGAAGAGCCGAACCGGGCCTTCAAGGATGACAGCCCACTGGCCGAACTGCTGAAGCGTGACAGCCTGGCCAGCCACGGCGGATATTACGGCGTCCGCAACAGCGACAAACTGATTCCCGAAGTAGTGCCGATCGGATCAGCGCAAAACGGAAACAGCGGGTTCCCGGAAGGGTCGGCCATCGGACGCTTCCAGGTCACCAACAAGCAGTTCCAGGCGTTTGATCCCGAGCATGAGTTCCATCCCCTCATGGGTAATCACCCTGTGCGGTATGTGACGGTGGATCAGGCCAGGGCCTACGCCGATTGGCTCAGCGGTCATACCGGTCAGACCTGGCGCCTGCCCAACGCCGATGAGGCTGAAATCCTGCACCGGGCAGCGCACCGTGCCGGAGCCCGGCAGAACACGCTGAACCGACTGGCCGGTTACGACATCACCGTGGACGAAGTGCAGCTGCTGCGAAGCAAAACAGATCTGCTGCCACCCGACAGACTCATCACCCAGGCCGGCAGTTTTGGTCCCGTGACCGTCGGAGAGGCGGAGATATACGACCTTGGCGGAAATGTAACGGAGTGGGTGGATACCGGTGCGAAGGGAACCGGGACCGCCAAAACAGGCGACAACAGCCGCGGGGTTCACGCGACTGACACCTCCCCGGCCGTTTACGGATTCAGCGCTATCGACTTTGTCGACAAGCGTGACGCATCACGTCCGCCGCCCAGGCTCTCTTTCACCGGATTCCGGTTGATTCGCGAGTAATGACGTGAGAGGAACCCGATGCGCATTCGAATGGGAGGCCAACCGTCCGCGTCGTTCCGGTGACTTGCGAGTAACGCCGGGAGGAAAACTACGGGGCGGAACGCACTGATGTTCCGCCTCCGAAGCAAATTACCTGAAATTCAGAAAGATCGGGCTCTGCAGCTCGGCAGCCAGTGCAGCGGCTTTCTCGAAAGCGGCCAGGCACTCCTGCTGCGATTCGGCGCAACCCGGGATTACATGTGCTTCCATCGGCTCACCATCACTGCCGAATGCATAACGATCCGAGGATGCCGCGCAGGTGATTTCGATCGTCATCGGCGTATAGATACTGAATGACAGGATCGCCACAACCTGATTCAAAAAAGACAGTTTGGTTTCTACCTTTGCGACACCGTCGCTGCAATAGCGCTGTGCTTCGATGGCATCGTCGAGCGTTATCAGCCCGTTTATCAGCGTGGAATGCCAATTCTCCGTATGCACCTCTCCGGATTCCGGCAGCCCGGTTGTGACCTGCGCATGGTAACATCCGGTCAAAAAAAGCACCACGATAATCATGGTGGCAGATAGCATCATCCTTTTCATAACTCCCCATTTTTTTTTGTTTGTCGCCGGTCTCCATCTATTCCGGAAGAGATCGAGCTGTTTTTGTTTCAGGCTCCGGTTGCCTGTTATGCTTGAAACCATCATTCATCGCCCGGGAACTCCCGAGTGATAACAGGATACATCGCTCCGCCCCATCCGTTTTGACAAGGTCCGCATCAATGCTTATCATGCTGATCCCCGTTCGGTCATTTTCCGGAAAATCCATGTCCCGTTCGGCAGATCGCTGCCCCCCGGACGATGATTCGACTGAGCTAATAAAACTTGATGCTAATTCTCCAGTTACCTGTACCGCAACCAAATATACCAACAAACCAATTCTCGTTTGCTGTTTTTTTGGGAACAGCACCCTCCGATTTCACTTCATCAACTGTGCTTCCGATGGACTCTATATCCATATCCATGATAAATCGGCCTCCGCTTTAGGATACCCCGGTTCATCCTCTCATGGAAATTATCGAGTCATCATCCCGGAAAAACCAGGCAGCCTGCCTGAAACAACGAACTAACCATTGCCTATGAAACCCCTCCGTATACTGCTTGCAACGATTCTTGTCACCACCTTTGCCTCTCAAATCACATCCGCACAGGAGTTCCTGTACGCTGGCGGGCCGCTCAACGAAACCTCCAGCTGGGTGGAAAACGGCGGTGCTCACCCCGACGATTTTTCTACTCCGGGACAGCAATTCCGTATATCGGACCATGATCCGCATACCGATGGCGACTGGACCCTTTCGGGGGAAGGAAGCTCGCTGATCATCGACACGGATGAAGACATAGTGTTTGCAGCCGGTTATACGGTGACCCTGGATGGTATCACCATCTCGTTTACGGGTAATGCGGGTGGCGACCTTGAAGCGCAGGGGGATCTCACTCTGGCAGGTACTATTGCCTGGGAGTACGACGACACCGGGGATGTCTGGAGTTTCGATTACCGGGATGACGGCGACCAGACCATCACCGCCGGCGAAGAGGCGCACCTCCTGGTTTACAATTTCCGCTCTGACAAGGAAGAGGGCTCCTTGGATCTGGTGGCCGCGGAACCGGGCGGAACCGTACTCCAGACCTATAACAACTTCCGCACCAACTATCGCGACGGGTCGCTCTTCCGCGACAACGGCAACCGGATTGTCGTAGGCGACGACATCCGTATTCGTGGCGGCGCTGATAATTACGATTTCACAGGTACTCTCGAACACCGGGTGCACGACGGCAACTCCGACTATGAAGAGGTTGTCGCCGAACTGAACAATCTGTACATCCATGTCCGTGGCGACGGTAACCCCCGTTTTCGTGATGATGAGGAGTATACCCGGGATATCATTATCCGGTCGGACCTTATCGTGGATATGGAAAGCAGCGGCGACTTCGAGTTCAATGATGTCCGGCTCACCATCGGCGAAGACTTCCGGATCACCCATCATCGTCCAGCCGGCACCGGTGACGACGACGACGCCGAAATGGACATGGATGACGCGGAAATCCATGTCGGGGGCGATTTTATCGTGTCCGTCTCCAAAGAGGAACCGGACGGTGATGAAAACATCGACATGGACGACGCCGTGGTTCACGTAACCGGCAACTTGCAAATCACCGCCTCCGATAATGGAGAGTTCGATTTCGACGCCTCATCCGTTACGGTGGAAGGGGATATGGAGCTGATCCAGACCGACTACGGCATCATCGACCTGGACGAGTCCGTGCTGGCTGTGGACGGCAACCTGCTTATCGATGTTAACGGATTCGAGGACTTTGAAATGGGTGAAGCAGTGGTTACCGTTGGCGGCCATATGGAGATCATCCATCACCGCCCGGAAGGTGCCGACGGCAACGGCGAAGTGGACGCGGATGATGTGACTATTGAAACCGGAGGCGACTTCATTATCCGCCTCTCAAAATTTGAAGAGGATGGTGACGAAAATATTGATATAGATAACGCCGTGGTTACCGTTGGCGGCAATTTTTACGTCTTTGCCGATGCAAACGGAGAGTTCGACCTGGACGATTCCCGTGTTACCGTTCCCGCTGGATATGTGCGGATGGAAGCCTCCGAAAACGGTATAATTGACCTGGATAACGGCACGCTTATCGTCCATGGTGACGTCACATTTGTTCTGGATGGATCCGGTGTCCTGGATCTGGACGACAGTATTCTGGAGCTTTCCGGCTCTCTTGTCGTTGATGCGCCGGTAGAAGCGGTTATCATGACCGACGAGTTCACGGCACGCTTTTTCGGTGATTCCGACCAGTCGGTTTCCGGTTTGGCCGGGCGCCATTACCATGTGCTTGAAATCGACAAGGACGGCGGACATGTAAGCCTTCCCCAGACCCTGACCGTCAACGAGCTCTTTTTTGCCACCCTGGAGAATAACGCCTCGCTGTCGGATGATGGCGGCAACATCCGCATCAGCCACTGGTTCGCTCTGCAGGGGCACGCGGAGAGTTTCGACCTGCAGGGATCTGTAACCCTGCTCGAAGTTCCGGAGCCTGTTGATGATGGCGAGGAAGCCGTTGCGAAACATGTGCCCGGTTCTCACGACACTGCGGACGATCCGCAGGGAGAGCTTCGGTTCGAATACCAGCAGGTGAGTCCGGTTGATGTAGCCTTCGAACTGTTTGTACAGGCGGAAATGGACACCGCTTCGGCAGGCAACGCCGAGCTGTTCACCCTTTCGGAAATCAATGCCGTTGCATCGGGAACCGTACTGTTCTCCGAAGCCGCGCCGGTATTTCTGGTCCGCCAGCAGCCGGAAGGCCCCGCCGGCCAGGTGATTCTCTCCGAATTGACATGGCGGCTGCCTGATGATGATCCGTTCCCGACAGACAGCGAAACAACGCCCGGCGTTCCTGAGGAAATCAGCCTCGAACAAAATTATCCCAACCCGTTTAATCCGGCCACAACCATACGCTATGAATTGCCGGAGCATTCTGATGTGAGACTGGCCGTATATGACCTGCTGGGCCGCCAGGTGGCGTCGCTTGTTCAGGGGCAGCGGGCAGCAGGCCGGCACCAGATCACTTTCGATGCGTCGCATCTTTCAAGCGGTGCCTATATCTACCGGCTGGAGGCGGGCGGACTCACCCTGACCCGTCAGATGATGCTGCTCAAATGATCTGAAGCGACCGCAGCCAGGCAATTTCCTGTTTCCAGCGGTCCGGTTCGGTGGTCTCGAGTATCATCGGGATGCCATCCAGGCGGTTGTCGTTCATGATCAGCCGGAACGGCTCTTCTCCCATGGTACCGAGCCCAAGCGGGGCATGCCGGTCAACCCGGCTGCCCAGCTCCGATTTTGCATCGTTCAGGTGCATGCCTCGCAGCCATTTGAGTCCGATTACACGATCGGCCTCCTCCATCATCTCCCGGTACGCATCGGCTGTGCGCATGTCATATCCCGCCGCGTGCGCGTGGCAGGTATCAATGCAGAAGCCGACCCGCTCCTTGTCGCCGACCTGGTCGATAATCTCGGCCAGGTGTTCGAAGCGGTTGCCGAGGTTGCTCCCCTGACCGGCCGTATTCTCGAGCACCACCGCAACACCGGCGGTTTTATCCAGCATGATGTTGACGCTCTCGGCGATACGCACCAGGCACTCGGTTTCACTGATCTTGCGAAGATGGCTTCCCGGGTGGATGTTGATCTGGGGAATGCCCAGCTGCTCACAGCGCTGCATTTCATCCAGAAGGGCGGCGCGTGATTTTTCGATGCCCTCGCTTTCAGGGTGACCCGGATTGATCAAATAGCTGTTGTGCGGCAGTATCTGCCGGCCGGTAAAGCCCAGCTCTCCGCACCGCTCCCTGAAAGCTTCCACCGCTCCGGGATCGAGCGGTTTGGCCTTCCACTGCCGCTGGTTTTTCGTAAACAGGGCAAACGCGTTTGCCTCAATGGCACGGGCATTCAGAGGGGCGTTATCCACCCCTCCTGCAGCACTCACATGCGCACCAATCCATTTTCCGGGATGTGCGGTCATTGGTTTATCGCTGATCCGTGAATCTTTCAGTCCTGGTTGAGTTGAACACCCAGCGCTTCAAGATCGAGCCAGGAGTCCGGTTTTACAGTTACGGGTTCTTCAGCCAGGAAGGTTTCGAACCAGCGAAGCATCCTCAGGTTGTAATCAAAGCGGGAAGTAGAGTGCACGTTGCCGTGTCCTTCATCGGGATACCAGACCAGGCGAAGCGGCACTTCCGGCTTGCGAACCTTGATATGGCGGTACAACTCCAGCGACTGGGCGGGGTGTACGCGGGTATCCTCTTCGCCATGCATGATGAGGAGCGGTGTTTGCGCGTTTTCTACATGATAAATCGGACTCCGTTCCAGGTTCCACTGCCAGTGATCCCAGAGGCGTTTGCGGGAATGAACCAGATAGAGCTCTTCGGGGATGTCGCTGGTGCCCCATTTGGAGATGTTGTTACTGATGCCGACAAACATGACCCCGGCCGCAAAGCGGTGGGAATAGCGGGTCGACATCCATGCGGTGGCATATCCGCCGTAGGAGCCGCCGGTGACACCCACGCGATCGGCATCGGTAATTCCCTGTCTGATCAGGTAATCGACGCCATCCACAATATCATCAAATTCGGCGCCGGCAAGGTCACTTTGGCTGGATTTGATAAATTCGATTCCGCGCCCCGTGCTGCCCCGGTAGTTGGGATAGAACGTAGCGAATCCGCGGCCGGCGGCCACCTGGCCGGGCAGGGAATAGCCGGTAAGCCAGCCATTGCTGTAATGCGCTTCGGGTCCGCCGTGCACCATCACAATCGTGGGATAGGGTCCGCCGGTCTCTTCTACCGGGTAAATCAGCAGGCCTTCGATGTTACGGCCGTCTCTCGCCTCATAGCTGACAACTACCTGGCGGCCCATGGGAACTTCATCCAGCCACTCGTTGGAATGGGTCAGGCGTACAAGTTCGTCGTTATCGGCATCAAGAAGGTACACTTCAGAGGGATGGGACGGAGTCTGGACAGAAAAAACAACCGTACCGTCATCGGAAGTCACAAAACGGTTCAATACGGGACTGTCGATGCCGAGCCGGCGCTCAAAGCCGGAGCCATCGGGGTTAATGGTACCGAATGAACGGGCGGTGCTTTCACTGGCGATAAATCGGATCTGGCCGTCATCCGTCCAGTTGATCTGCTCGAATTTTCCATTGAAATCCGGGTAGATGTTTTCGGGGGTGCCGCCATCGCTTGATACGATCATAATGCGTCCGTCGATGGGATCGTGGATGCTGTTTCCGGCGCGAAGGGCCAGCAGGCTGCCGTCCGGACTCCAGGTTATCTGCCCCAGTTTCCCGGCGTTATCGATTTCGACGGTTACCTCGGCGGTTTCCGGATCAACGATTTTGACCTGTTGAAACATGTAGTAGTCATCGATATTCGGGGTCGGGGTTTCCGAGATGGCCAGCCGGTCGCCGTTCGGGCTCCATGTCATGATGTAAATGGTGCCGTCGATCTGAATGCGGCGCGCTTCCGGATCGTCGGCAGTGAGATCGACCAGATACCCTTCCCGGTTTGGAATATTCTCCTCATAAAAAGTCGGCTCATAAGGAAGCGGATTCTCGGGCAGGTCCAGCTGCTCCATGGAAATCACCGACAGCGCATTGCCGGAGGGATGCCAGCTATAGGCGGAAATGTTGCTGAAATGCGCATAAACCTGACTGATATCACCGGATACCGGATCAAGTTCATAGAGTGTGACAAAATCGTCATCCTCCTTGTTACTGGTGAAGGAGAAAGTGCCGTGATCCGGCCTGACAGCGATATTGCCGGCCCGGCTTTCCATTTCGATCTGCGTATGCGTGTCATCCTCCCGGTCGATCAGGTAGAGTTCGGTGCGATTCCTTGCATTATCTTCGAGAGGATCGACCGGAACCGTTCGCGTGTAGAGGATGAAACGGGCATCCTGGGATATCTGAATGGCCCCGACATTTTGGATGCTTGCCAGTTGCTGCGGGGTGAGGGGTTCTGCCTGAAGCGATCCCGCCCATACTGTCACAAGAGCGAAAATAGCGATATAAAACGTGATTCCTTTTGGTAACGATGTTTTTTTCATGGTACGCTTTTTAAATTAATACAGCGGATGGCCTGATGACAGCCCGCCATTGCGAATGAGATTCTATAGATAAGCAAAATAGGGGAATTTTCCACAAAAAAACCCCGCCTCCGGTCAGGGAGACGAGGTTTATTGAATCGAGGTCTCTGTCGTATATCTCCGGTACACTATTCCATGTTGTCCGGATTTATTAACTTTTTGGAAATTCCTTTGGCGATAGCTTCGGAACGGGAATGCACTTGCAGTTTCTGGTAGATGTTGCGGATGTGGTATCGCACACCATCCACAGAGAGAAAAATCTCTTTACCGATAGCGCTGTAAGAGCAGCCGGTTGCCAGCTTTTCGAGTATCTGGTGCTCGCGTCTGGTCAGTGTTTCATCCGAGCTGCCCTGGTGAAAGGTCTGAATCACCTTGCGTGCGATATTCGGGGTGATGGGTGATCCGCCCCTCCAGGCGTCTCGGATGGCGTCGACGAGTTCTTCCGGACTCACTTTCTTCATGAGGTACCCCATGGCACCCGCTTTCAGGGCATCAAAAACATGCTGGTCGTCATCAAAAATGGTGGCCATGATCATCACCATTTTTGGGTAGTGTTCCCTGATGTTCCGAACCCCTTCGATACCGCTCATTCCTGGAAGTCCGATGTCCATGATCATCAGATCGATGCGCTTCATATCTTCGGAGGCGAACGCCTCCTCGCAGGATCCGTAGCTGCCGACCACGTTCAGGTCGTCTTCGAGGGCTATGAATGTCTCCCAACCGTCCCGCATGTAGCGGTTGTCTTCAATGATTCCAACGTTTATCACGATAGTTCGCTCTTCAAATATTGGGTGCCGATACTGCACACTGTCTGTGTGTGTTTCAGCGGATTCCGTGTCTATGATATCAAATAAACGCAATGCTCCGGGCCTCCATGTTGCCGTGGTCACTTTTCAGGAGCAACCCCTGCATGGGAGTTGCCTGAAAAAAAGGTACCACTTGGCCACCGGCGGCGCACCGCATGTTCATGTAGTTTTTCAGATCCTGACCGAGACGTTCCACCGGGTTCCCATGCCCGGATCCGATTGAAGCTCTGCCCTGCCTCCGATCAGGCCGGTTCTGCGCCGGATATTGGCAAGGCCGTTTCCTGCAGTCACTCTCTCCATATCCATCCCCTTTCCGTCGTCCTGAACGATGAGAATCAGCCTGCCTGTTTCATGGCGAATCACCACATGCACGTGTCCGGCTTCGGAGTGGCGTGCCACATTGACCACCATCTCCTTGTAGATCAGCCAAAGGTGCTGCCGCAGCTGCATATCCATTTTACCCGGAATAGTGCCGGCAATATCGAGAGTATAGGTCATTTTCCGACTTTCCAGCAGATCCGAGGTATACCGCCGGCATCGTGACAAAAACGAATCCCAGTCGTCGTGTTCCGGATTAATAGCCCAGACTATATCCGAAATTTTCTCCTTGGCTTCCCCGGCGCTGTCGGAAATGAGCTTGACAAACCTGCTTTTGTCCCCTTTTGTGCGCTGACTCTCAATTGCTCTGGCGAAGAAGCTGATACTGCTGAGCGTGGCACTGATTTCGTCGTGAAGGTCACCTGCGATATTGTTCCGAATCTGCTGTACTCTAAGAACCTGGTTCAATCGAACCCGGTAGGCGGTATACAAAATTCCGCCTGCGGTCAACACATAGAGCAGATACGCCCAGATGGTCCGGTACCATGGAGGCAACACCTGAAGGTGGAAAGGTTCTGCGGCCGCAATGGTACCATACACATTCATGGCCTCTACCAGAAACCGGTAGTGTCCCTCGGGGATATTGGTGTAGTCTTTCCAGGTTTCTGCAGACCAGGCCGACCATTCGCTGTCAAAGCCCTCCAGTTTCACTCGGAAAACCGTCTGTTCCGGCAGGTCGTAGCTGGCGGCGGCATAATGAAACCGGAGTTCGTTGTTGGCATAGTCCAGAACCACAGGATTTTCGTTCGCACCATAGGCAATGAGCGAATCGGTTCGGACCATCACCTCACAGATGGTAGTATGAAACTGCTGTGCCGTATCGAAGCGGTGTTCGGGTTCGAAGCGGATGAGCCCTTTTTCCGTGCTGAACCAGACGCTGCCGTCCTCTGCGGGATAAATGGTATTACTCTGCAGATCGGTGAGTCGGTTCAACACCGGTTCACCGATGGTATAACCTCCGTATTCGGATGGGCGAGCCACCTGATAGCCCATCCCTGACCGGAACCAGACATTGCCATTCGCATCCTCTCTGGCCCAGAATATTTGCCTTTCGGGTTCGGTGAACATGTCTCCAAACCGTTCATCTGTATACATTGAGTCACTTTCATGGTCAAAGCGCTGGATTCCCTTGCCCCAGGTCAGAAATGCCGGCTCACCGTTCAGTTTGGCAACATAAACCCGCTTGTCGTCGGCACGATTCTGAAGCCGGGTGAGATAATGAGTGATGGTATGCCCGGTAATGTGCTCCCCCTCATATTCCAGCTGAATGTGGTGCAAGCCGAGCGACTCCGTCCCGATCCAGATATTGTACCGGTCTTGGGTGAGTATGGAATTCGGATTGATAGCCAGCCCATCAATACGATACCGCTCAACCACTTCCCGCCCTTCCAGGCGTGCCACGGTAACGGATGACTCTTCCGCGGCTACAATGGAAACGGAGTCGAATGGTGCCGCCACTTCGGCAAATGAATTGTGCGTCAGCTTTTGAAACCCTTCCCCATCGTAACCGTGCAGAGTGCCGGTACATGTGACATATAAATATCCCTGGTGGTGCAAAAACTCGTTGCAGAACGTTTTATCATCGAAAAGCTCTGCCCTGTCGTCATCCTTAAAGCGATAGACTCCGGCCGAGGATGTGAGAAAAACCTCCCCGTTGTGCACCGTCATTCGCCGGACAGACTCCCTGATACCGTTGCGATGGTCGAATCGACGAAAAGGCAACCGCAATTCGACTCTGGATAAACCGTTCAGCGTTGCTGCCCAGAGACTGCCGCTTTCATCTTCGTAAAGGCCGTAAACAGAATTGCTGATCAGACCGGCCTGCTCGTTAAGAATGCGGATCAGCTCCCCTTCTGAATTCAATTGTACGATTCCCCCGTTGCGGGTGGCTATTACCAGACTGCCATCGGAAAGGACCCGGGCCTCATGGATATAATTGCTCCGTAGATACTCTTCAGCCCCGGATCGAACAGGGCTGAGTTCACCTTGATTAAAAGAAAAACATTCATAAAAAGAGCAGAAAAACTCCCTCTCCCCCGACTTGAGATAGGCCTGCAGCGTTTCTGACCCGAACAAACCGGAATATTCCCAGGGATGAAGGACATCCGAACCAACTCGCTGAACCCCGTGATGGGATTCCCGGACATAAAAAGCACCTTTCCTGACAAACAGTGTAGTGAAACGTGTTTTCGCCGGATAAACCGTAACGGTGCTCCCGTCGTACCGGAACAGGTAGTTGGCGGATTGAAAAACCACTTCACCACCGTATGCCTCAATTCTCCAAATATTGTCCACTTCTATGGAATCGGGGATGAGGGGCAGCAAAGACCGGTAGGCGACCGGTTCTCCCCTGGGCGAATCTGATGCCGTTACAGTACTAACGCCTGTTCTCGAGCGATTTGCAGCAAGCGACGGTGGTACACTTTCTCCAGCAGCGCTTGCTGCAATTCTGGCTTCCGGCTCTGATGATTTCAGGTAACCAAATTCTCCTAATCCTCCCGCATAAATTCGTCCGGCATCACAGGAAGCTATACTTAAAACACGTCCATTGGGAATCCCGATCGTGTTCCAGTTTACTCCGTCGAAACGGAGGATACCGGAGAGATTGGCAACGTGTAGAACCCGGTTCGAATCGCTGGCAAATGCCCAGTTCTGAACATGTGCATTGTACTCGTCCGGACTGAAACTGGTGATAAAGGGGTATCCACGCTGCTCTCCCGGCAATCCCGAAGCCCCGGAATTTGCACAGACCAGAAAAAGCAGCACCAAAAAGTTACCCCTTAATACCATATTTCCGATTGTTGATGTATATCGTTATCCCATCAGAATATACATCATCCCGCAACTTATGGGAAGGGATCCGGGGGAGGAATTATATCAATATCCCGGTCAGATCCTCGTGATCCTGTATTGGGGTCATCAGCGGCCGCCTCCGGTTGATTCAGATCCGCTATTTCATACACGGCAACCGTCTGTCCGGGAAATTTCGGATGGGCGTTGTTAATCTGAAAAGGGCTCAGCCGCAATCCGTTGCCTGTTCTCAATTCGAAATTTGTATGCTCATCGAAAATAATGATCAAAAAATCTTCGAGGGTAAATGATTCGCTCTTTTCGGGCCCCAGCTTGTGAAACTCCGGCGACTTGTGACTTTTACTCATGCAGGCATAGCTGATCGAAAAATCACTGCCGGTTTTGCCCCGATTGCTGATTCTGCAAGTAGGTTTTCTGGATTCCATAACACGCTCCTTTTTATTATTGACCTGATATACCCCGGACACCCGTGACTTGCATAATGGCCCCCGAAGCGATTGAGTGAAAATACGTTGCCAGGATTCAACCGTCAATTCAGACAGAAAATTCTTTTTAAGGAACAATACTTCCGGATATAAAACTGCCCTTCCACGTGTCACACGGACCGTGAAAGGGCAACCTTATCTCAAGTAGAAATCTACCGCTCTCTTTTATAATTTCTTGTCGAAACCTTTCACATTGAAACTTGCCTGCCATGCAATCTGAAAGATTCCGCATTCCGACAGTATAGTACCAACTGCCCGGCTGCATGTCACCGCATGGTCATGCGGTATTGATTGTTTAGAATCCGAAACATGCTCATAGATTTTTGCCGATCAATTTGGTATCGTTAAGGCCTTGAGAATTGAAGCTTCTCCCTGATATTTTGCAGGACTTCCGGGATGCCGTTATACGAGCTTACGGCCACTCTGTGTGAAACGAAATGGACCGCACTGCTTGTTTTTATCAGATATCTGCAGCGCCAACCGGGGGTTTTTTTACACTCACTACTGAAATTACTACTGTGCCATGAGCAACGACCTATACGGAATTGTCAAAAAGCTTGAGTCGCCAACCGGCTCCCACGATTATTACAGCCTTGAAGAGCTCCAAAAAAAAGGCCATGCAATCGAAAAGCTGCCCTTCACCATCCGCATCCTGCTGGAAAACGCTTTGAGAAATTACGATGACTTCGCGATCAAGAAGGAGCATATCGAGACGTTGCTCAACTGGAGTCCGGACGATGTACCCAGCGAAATCCCCTACATGCCGGCCCGGGTGCTGATGCAAGACTTCACCGGGGTTCCGTCTGTGGTGGATGTCGCTTCGATCCGTTCGGAAGTCGGGCGTAAGAAGGGGGCTTCGGCCGCGTCCGAAATCAATCCGCAGGTGCCGGTGGACCTGATCATTGACCACTCCGTGCAGGTCGATTTTTTCGGGACAGCCGATGCCTATCAGAAGAACGTGGATCTGGAGTACCAGCGCAACGGTGAACGCTACAGCCTCCTGAAGTGGGCTCAGCAGGGATTCGCCGATTACAGCGTACTGCCTCCGGGCCTCGGAATTTGCCACCAGGTAAACCTGGAGTATCTGGCCCAAGGGGCAATTTACCGCAACGGCTATGTCTTCCCGGATACACTGGTCGGCACCGATTCGCATACCCCGATGGTCAACGGTATCGGTGTGGTTGGATGGGGTGTCGGCGGAATTGAAGCCGAGGCCGTCATGCTAGGCCAGCCAATCTACATGCTGAATCCGGAAGTGGTCGGACTCAAGCTTACCGGCTCTCTGCCGGAAGGCGCCACCTCCACCGACCTGGTTCTTGCCGTCACCCATCTTCTCCGCAAACACGGAGTCGTCGGCAAGTTTGTGGAGGTCTTCGGAGACGGGCTCGACAGCCTTACCGTGCCCGACCGGGCAACTATCTCGAACATGTCGCCGGAATTCGGGTGCACCGTCACCTTTTTCCCCATCGACGACCGTACTCTCGACTACATGCGTCTCACTGCCCGCGATGACGATCACATCAAAACGGTTGAGCAGTACACGAAAAGCAACATGCTGTGGCGCGAAAACGAAAATGCCATCACCTACAGCAATCAGCTGGAACTGGATTTGCAGACCATCGTGCCGGCGATCTCCGGACCCAAACGGCCCCAGGACAAGATTGTACTGACCGATGTCAAGAACTCCTTTATCTCGCTGATGAAAGAGGGATACGACCGGTCTTATATCGATTTGGATGACCGGGAGCGATGGCTTTCCGAGGGTGGCAATAGTCCTTCAACCGTCAGCGACGGCTCCTCCGGTGTTACTGCGGAAGTCGACGTGGAGGTCGAACCCAAGGCAACCACGGACAACGGAATCAAATCCGTGGAAGTTAAAACCGGCGATACCGAATTCATACTGAGTGACGGCTCGGTGGTAATTGCAGCGATCACAAGTTGTACCAATACCTCCAACCCGTCGGTGATGCTGGGCGCCGGCCTTGTCGCAAAGAAGGCGGTTGAAAAAGGCCTGGACGTCAAACCATGGGTAAAGACCAGCCTGGCACCCGGTTCCAAGGTGGTCACCAAATATTACGAAAAATCAGGCTTGCTGCCGTTCCTTGAGGCGCTCGGGTTCCATACCGTGGGTTACGGCTGTACCACCTGTATCGGCAACAGCGGTGATCTGCCGCCTCATATCGCCAGGGCTGTGGAAGAAAACGACATGGTGGTCTCTTCGGTGCTCTCCGGAAACCGGAATTTCGAAGCTCGCATCCACCCGAGCATCAAAATGAACTTCCTGGCATCCCCCATGCTGGTGGTCGCCTACGCGATTGCCGGAAGAGTGGACCTCGACATGCTCAACGAGCCGCTGGGACACGACCCCAATTTCGAGCCGGTCTACATGAAGGACATCTGGCCGACCGAACAGGAGATCCGCGAACTGATGGAAGAGGTGATTCAGCCCGAGGACTTCAAAAGCAATTACGCAACGCTGTTTGAAGGCGACGATACCTGGAAGGCTCTTGACGCCCCGACCGGTGAAGTGTATCGGTGGGATGACGACTCAACCTATATCAAGGAGGCCCCCTTCTTCAAGGATATCTCGGAGGAGCCTGATGCTCCCGGGGATATCACAGATGCCCGAACATTGCTGGTACTCGGCGACTCCATCACTACCGACCACATCTCCCCCGCCGGAAAAATCGGCGAGGACACGCCCGCCGGAAAATATCTGATCAGCAAGGGCGTCGAGCCAAAGGACTTCAACTCCTACGGCTCCCGGCGCGGCAACCATGAGGTGATGATTCGCGGAACCTTTGCCAACGTTCGGATCAAAAACCAGCTGGTGAACCGCGAAGGCGGCTGGACCATCCACCATCCCACCGGAAAGGAGATGCCGGTTTATGACGCGTCCGTCGCCTACGCCGAAGCAGGTACCCCCCTGATCGTGCTTGGCGGCAAGGAGTACGGCAGCGGCTCTTCGCGCGACTGGGCGGCCAAAGGCACCAACCTGCTTGGAATACGCGCCGTGATTGCCGAAAGCTACGAGCGAATCCACCGGAGCAATCTGGTGGGCATGGGCGTGTTGCCCCTGCGTTTTCAGCCCGGCGAAAACCGTGAAAGCCTCGGACTCAAAGGAGATGAGACCTTCACGATTTCCGGAATAGCTGACGGACTGACGCCCAACAAGGAGCTGAAGGTAACCGCCGTGAAAAGCGATGGAAGTTCCGTGGACTTTACCGCAGTCGCCCAACTGAACTCCGAAGTTGAAATCGCCTACTACCGGAACGGCGGCATTCTTCAGTATGTACTCAGACGCTTCCTCAAAGACCTGTAACTGAGTGCCAGTTATGGCCCGGCCGGGTCGGATTACCTGTCCCGGTCGGCGTACAGCGCTTCCAGTGCGGCGGCAAGATACACCATCGGGGCATTCCAGTTGATGGCGATTTCGTTGGATGCGTAGGAGCACCAGTCATCTACAAACGATTTGGCCGGCAGATCCGAGGGATAGATACATTCGTCCTGCTGACCGGGATTGGGACCTCCTGCCACCAAACCCGGAACCGGAGGCACATTGGCCCTGGCATCGGAAGGACGGTGGTGAATATCCATAGGAGTTTTAAAACCGAAGCCGGTGAGGAATGAGTATCCGGTGGCATTGCGCCCCAGCAGGTAATCCAGATTCGCCTGGGCATAATCGAGATAGGTACGGTCTCCGGTCAGGCGCCATGCCTGAATCAATGCCACTCCCTGGTTTCCGGCAACTCCGGAGCTGCCCCACACATAATTCGATTCATCACCATCTATGACCGTATCATACCCGGTGCGTGATGCGCCGGATACCAGCCGGTCGGCCAGATCCACAATCAGCTTTTCAACCTGCGGGATGTCTCCGGACGCAACGTCCGGAAGCTCCGGGGCAAACCGGGCCAGGGTGTAATAGGCAAGGGCCTGCACATTGCCCCAGTTCGGTACCGTAAGCTCCCCGTCCGGAAAGAGATCCACCGCATCGTAATACTTCGGGTTACCCGTAGTGACGAACAGTTCGGCGGCCGCCCAGATGAATTCATCCGAGGGATCTCCGTCACCGTAGGCACCGGTGAGGATATCCGGGTTATACCGTTCGTTCATGATGTTCTGGTTGTACAGTTTTCGCGGATTGTTCATGGCCCACTCCCAGGCGTGTTCCGCCGCGGCAAGACAGGAGTCGGCCAGGCCCGGAACGACGTCTTCGTATTTTTCAAAGGCTCTTGCCGACTGGGCCATCACTGCGGCAAAGTTGAGCGTGCCGGTGACACTTTTCTGGATCACGTAACGCGTTGATGTAGCCTCTGCCGGCATCACCCTGCCCTCAAAATTGGCCGTTGTCAGCTTGTGATATACCCCGCCGTCGTAGGGATCCTGCATGTTCAGATACCAACGCAGGTTCCAGAGTACTTCATTGAGCACATCCGGCATTCCGTTTCCGGTTTCCGGGATATCGACATCAAAAGTGCTCATATACTCGGGAAAGTCTTCGTATAGCGACAGCATGGTGCCCATGGTAATTCCCGAGTTCACGGAATACTTATTATAGTCGCCGGCATCGTACCAGCCCTTCGGAGCGGAAATAGTGGAACCCGCGGGCCGTTCAGGCGTAGCCGCCGATGGATGAATGACGACAAGGGTGTCCGGATGTCCGGCCGGCCTGGCCCATACCCCTCCGTACCGCTCGGATATGGGAATGGACATGCGCTGATGATAGTAGCTTTTAAGCGAGGCTTTGGCAGCCTCCTCATAAATCCTGGGGGCTATAGTAAACGGGTAGGAGTAGCCAAGTTTCGTTACCCAGAGTATATAGGTTCCGGACGTGCGAAGCTCGGAAAAGTCGGCGATCCTGACCCGTTCACCGGAATTGGGGGCTTCTTTCAGCCTTCCCAGACGACCCGTGTACAGCGTATCTTCGAAATCCGGAGAAAGGATGTAAAACACATCGGGTTCCCCCTCGGTGACCACCGCTTTTTTGGGAGCATCGGGATGAAAGCCGATTTGATTGAGATGAATGGCCTCCGACAGGCGCTGGGCCTGTCCGCTTGCCGTGATGAAAAATGTGCAAAACAGCGCCAAAAATAATATCTTCATGGTTATTCAATTTGATTTATTAATTAACCTGCAAAGGAAGATACTTTTCTGGCGACAATGAAACAACGAAATTCGGTGTGAAAGGTGCAGTCTCGACGCGGAAAACAAAAAAAGCCCGAACCTGCTTGCGAGGAACGGGCTTACAATGTTTTGGCATTGCGTGAAGGATAGCAGTTTCTATGCGGGAATGCACAGCAACTTGCATATCCGTTTCAGGCCATCGTGCCGGGCGGGATGAGTTACCGTCTTGCCATTGACGCAACCGGACCGGTGCTTCAATCCGGTCGAATCACAAACCAGCTGGTTTCAAATTTGCTGATCCAGATGTTTCTGCAACTGCGCCTTGGGTACGGCTCCGACAATCTGGTCAACCACCTCTCCACCTTTGAAGATGAGCAGTGAGGGAATGCTTCGAATGCCGTACTGCATGGATATCTGCGGATTGCTGTCGACATCCACCTTACCGACTTTAACTTTTCCGTCATAATCGGTGGCAAGCTCTTCCACTACCGGGCCGACCATGCGGCAGGGGCCACACCATTCCGCCCAGAAATCCACCAGAACCGGCTTGTCGGCCTGCAATACTTCATCATTAAAATTGCTGTCTGTGAGTTCTATCGTCTTTGACATAATCAATCTTCCTGGAATTTGTATTCGAATTTTTGAAAATCAGTTTACCGGGTATAACACATGCAATCCGATTTCCATTCAACAGTATTGTATCTGGTATTCAATATATATAATTATCTATATACTATCAACTATCTTTTTTCTTTCACGGCAATTGCCGGGATCGGCCGTCAGTTGCCTTCAGACCTTTTTTCGAGCCAAACATTATGTGCGCCGATCAATCGCCGGGTCTCTTTCAGCAGTTCATCGGTCGGATCAATAACAAACTTCCGTACCCGCATCCGGATCGGCTTCTCCTTTTTGCTAATGACCATCAACTGGACGGGAGTTTTTCCCCGGTTTCCGTCAAACAGTCCGGCCAGCTCCTCCAGGTGTTCCGACTCCAGCTCCTCGGTTTGCATTCGCAGGCAGAGACGGATTGCGCCCTGATGCTTCTCCCTGAGATTTTCGATACGGTCAAACTGCCGGGCGATGATCTTGGGCGTACCGTCGCGTACGGTTACATTGCCCTCCACAACCACGAGAGTATCCACATGGAGCAGGTTCATGGATTTATCGTAGCATTCAGAAAAAACCAGCACTTCATTGCTTCCCTGGTCATCCTCCATGGTTATAAAGGCGATGGGCCGACCTTTGCGGTCTTTGGTATGCCGGGCCGCGGTGATGATGCCGGCGCAGGTTACGGAGGCCCGTTCCTCCAGGCCTTTCAGCCCCTCTTCTCCCAGGCCATGCGAGCAGAACAGAGCGACATCATCGCGAAAACGATCCAGTGGGTGGCCGCTCAGGAAAAAGCCGATAAGTTCACGTTCGCGCTTGAGCTTCTCCATATTCGACCAGGCGGGCACCTCGTGCAATCTGGGCTCTGACTCCTGCCGGCCTTGCGCATCATCACCTCCCCCGAACAGGCTGGTCTGGTTGCGGCTTTTCTCCTCCTGCATCCGGGATCCATAGCTGAGGGCATCCTCCAGGCTCTCCATCAGCTGAGCCCGGTTGCCATGCAGTTCATCAAAGGCTCCGGCTCCCACCAGGCTTTCGAGCATTTTCCGGTTGCAGGAGCGCAAATCCACCCGGGAAGTGAAGTCAAAAATACTTGTGAACAGCCCGTTTTCCCGGCGTTCCGCGACAAAGTGCTCCACGGCCGATGATCCCACCCCCTTAATTGCGCTTAAACCGTACTGCACCCGGCCTTCCCTGGCCGTGAAAAACGCCTCACCGGTATTGACGTTGGGCGCATCCACCGGAACCCCCAGGTGGTAACACTCCTCAATAAAAAGCGACACCTTTTTGATGTCGTTCATGTTGTGGGTCAATACCGCAGCCATGTAGGAAGCCGTGTAATTCGCCTTGAAGTAGGCGGTGTGATACGCCACCACGGAATAGGCTGCTGAATGGGACTTGTTAAATCCGTATCCGGCAAAGAAGGCCATCTTCTCAAACACTTGGTCTGCGGTTTTTTGATCGACGCCGCGTTCCCTGGCTCCTTCCAGAAACTGGATCTTCATCTCAGCCATCTGGTCCTCTTTCTTCTTCCCCATGGCCCGGCGCAGGATATCCGCCTGTCCCAGGGTAAAGCCGCCCATAACCTGTGCCACTTTCATGATCTGCTCCTGGTAGACCATGATTCCGAAAGTCGGCTTGAGCACCTCTTCGAGCATGGGATGCGGATAGGTGACCTCTTTTTTGCCGTGCTTGCACTGGATATACTCCGGGATGAACTGCATGGGGCCGGGCCGGTACAGCGCGTTCATGGCGATCAGATCGTCCAGGTTGGTGGGTTTGAGCTCACGCAGATATTTGCGCATGCCGTCCGACTCAAACTGGAATGTGCCTACCGTGTCACCGCGCTGGTACAACTCATAGGTTTTTTTATCGTCCAGGGGGATGTCATCGAGATGGTACTCCTTGCCCCAGCTCTCCTTGACCAGCCGGATGGCCGTCTTGAGGATGGAGAGTGTTTTGAGTCCAAGGAAGTCCATTTTGAGCAGCCCGCACATTTCGGAACTCGGACCATCGTACTGAGTGACCACATCCTTCTCCTTGGAGAGCGCCACCGGCACATAATTGTATACCGTACCCGGCGCGATAATCACCCCGGCAGCGTGGATGCCGGTTTGCCTCGGACACCCCTCCAGGGTTTTCGCAAAGCTCATCATCTTCTGGACCTGCATATCCGGATGCTCAAACAGCGACTTGATCTCTTCGGCGGTATCCGGATTCACCTCCGGATTGATCACCTTGTCGAAGGTATCCATACCCGGTCGCTCAGGAAAAAGTTTGGCGATGCGGTTGACCTCGTTCAGCGGCACTCCCAGCACGCGTCCCACATCACGGATGGCCGTCTTGGCTTTCATGGTGCCGTAAGTCACAATTTGAGCCACATTGTCACGGCCGTATTTCTCCACCACGTAGTCGATGACCGCCTGGCGTCCGGTGTCGTCAAAATCGATGTCGATATCGGGCGGGCTCACCCGTTCGGGATTCAGGAAGCGTTCGAAAAGCAGGTCGTATCGCAGCGGATCAATATTGATGATGCCGATGCAGTATGCCACGATACTTCCGGCAGCCGAGCCGCGTCCAGGTCCCACGTACACCCCGCGCTTCCGGGCCTCGGTGGTGAACCCCTCGACGATCAGAAAGTATCCGGTGAAGCCCATGTCACGGATAATCCGGAGCTCCTGCTCGATGCGCTCGGTAATTTCCGTTGTCAGTTCCCCGTACTTCTGTTTCGCACCCTGGTAGGTCATGTGCTTCAGGTAGTCGTCCATGCCGCTGAACGAATCCGGCACTTTGAAGTGCGGCAGCAGGAGCTCGGACTTCAGTTCGATCACTTCCACCTTGTCAACGATCTCCTGGGTATTTTCCAACGACTCGGGCACATCGCTGAAAAGTTCCTTCATCTCGTCGGGTGTTTTCAGGTAGAACTCCGGGTTCAGGCGGTTGTCATCGCCGGTGAACCGGAACCGGTTGGGGTCGTTGATATCGGCGTTGGTCTGCAGTGCCAGCAGAATGTCATGGGCCTCGGAGTCCTGTTTATCCACATAATGCGAGTCATTGGTGGCGATCATCCTGACCCCGAACTCCCTGCTCCAGCGGATGAGCGCTTCGTTGCACACGTCCTGATCGCGCAACCCATGCCGCTGCAACTCGATGTAGTAATCATCTCCAAACAGGTCCAGATACCACTGAAACAGTTTTTTTGCCTCGGCCTCGCCATGCTTGAGCAGGGTCTGGTTGATTTCGCTTTGAAGGCAGCAGGTAGTGGCGATCAGTCCCTCGGCGTGTTGGGCAAGCGTCTCCTTGTCGATGCGCGGTTTGTAATACAGGCCATCAACATATCCCAGCGATGTAAGTCGCGCCAGGTTGAAATAGCCGGTTTTGTTTTTGGCCAGCAGCACCTGGTGATATCGTTCGCGGTTCTGCCGGTCCGACATACGGGTAGGCGTGACATAAAACTCACAGCCAATAATCGGCTTGACGTTTTGCTTATTGGCCTGATTGACAAAATTGGGCACTCCGAACATGTTCCCATGATCGGTAATCGCGATCCCCGGCATCCCGTACTCCGCCGCCTTGGATACCATCTTCGGAATGGCGGCGGCACCATCAAGCAGGCTGAACTGGGAATGGCAGTGGAGATGCGAAAAGGTGCACATAAAGCGAAGTTACCTGAAACTGAGAACGGTTTTGGCAGGTGACCCGGCATGAAAAACGGGCACCGACATGAACCGGAAAATTATCAATAATTATGGAGAGATTCGGTCTTGACTTTTTTCGAATAATTCATTCTGACCGGTTTCCAAATATTTTGGCTCTTTCGGAATGCTGCGACTGTTTACCCCGACCTTTCTACGCCTTTTCAGCTTGTGGCCGATTGCCGAAATCATCTACCCTGCCCAAGTGCTGTATGAACGGGCACGCCTTCTGTTTTCAGTCACACCATGCAACCGGTACGCAGCATTCCGACCGGCCTGTCGCAGGAGTGCGTGGGAGCGCCTTTCCCGGAGCCAGTAGCTCATATATCCCTGTGGCTCAGCACTTTTCCTGAAGGGATATAATCGGAGGTGATCAACCGGACCAAACGAGCGGCCACATCACGCGAGTCTCCGATGCGGCCCTCTTCCCAGGCCTTTACAAAATCCTGCACCATGGGAAAATCCTCATCGGATGTCTCCCTGATGAGCGCCTGCATATCCGTGGATATCCTGCCCGGGTTGAACGCGATAATCTCCACGGGCAACTTCTGCTGCTCCTGTTCGATACCGACCACCTTGACGAACATGTCGACTCCCGCCTTGGTACTGCAGTAATGGCTCCATCCGAAATAGGGCTTTTGGGATGCTCCGGAAGAGATCATCACCACCCTTTTGCGCATATCCCAATCTTGAAACAATTCCAGAAAGGCATGGGTCAGTGCCATAGGCGACACAAAATTGATTTCCAGATTGGTGTGATAGGTCCGGAAGTCATATTTACCGGCCGGCCCCACAGGCTCCAGCATCCCGGCATTGTTGATGAGCATAAGCTCTGCTACGGTTTCCCTGCGGATGTGCCGGGAGATGTTTTCCATCAACGTGCGGAGCTCTACGATGTCTGCCAGATCCTGCTGCCAGATATGAGCTTCAGCCCCCGCTTCTTCCACTTCTTTCGCCAAATCCTTCATCTCACTGCGTGCAACAAGATGGAGCGTGACATCCCGGCCGGCCAGTTCAAGGGCCAGATCCCGGCCGAACCCCCGCGATGCTCCTGTGATGATATACTGTTTTGATTTTCCTGCCATTGTCTTGCAGATTTGTGTTTTTGGTTGACTATGATATTCTGTTATGTCCTGCCCACAGATTTGTCTGTGACTTGTTATGGAAGGGCGTTGTCCAAAAAACGGTCCCAGCCCTCCAGATAGGCCCGGCCGGTCTGGATAAAACCGTCATTATGACCGCCCTGCAGCTCCAGCCACGTTTTCGGCTCGCTTGCGGTCTCATACAATGCCTGACCGTGCGCGAAAGGGACAACTTCGTCCTGTGGACTGTGGGCGATCATCACTGGCATTCCGACTTCGGGCAGTAGCGACTTTACCGGATACCGGATGTGCAAGAGCCGGCGTACCGGGAAAAAAGGATAGAGTTCGCTTGCCAGATCCACGGCCGATGTAAAGGTGGACTCCAGTGCCAGGGCCCCGGCATCTGCCTCGGAGGCGAGCCAGGCGGCCACCCCGCCTCCAAGAGATCGACCGAAAAGCACGATACGGCCGGGGGATTCCTCTCTGACTTCCGTCAGGTACCGCCATGCCGCTTTTGCGTCGCGATAGGTTCCGTCCTGTGTCGGCCGTCCCTCGCTTTTGCCATAACCCCGATAGTCAATGATCAGCACATTCAGGCCCAGTGAGTGGAATTGCCCGACACTTTCGATTCTCCCGGAGATATTGCCTGCATTGCCATGAAAAAACAGCAGCGTTCCGCGGTCTCTTTCGGCGGGCACATACCATCCATGAATTCGCACGTCGTCTTCGGTATGCAGAAACACTTCCTCGTACTCCATGCCGGCAATATCAGGGGTGGCGACGATACTCCGGGTCGGGAAGTAGATAAATGCGGATTGCAGCAGGTACATCAGCAGTACCACGGCCGCATAGCCCCCTGCAACAATCACAATTATCCAAAAAAGGGCAGATCCTGTCACAATGCGTCGTTTATGTGTCATGAAGAATGTGTGTCATGATGAAACAGGCAATATGGTGCAAAGTTCGGCGGTTTCCTCGGCCGCACCAGGGTCATTAATCCTGCACATCCGGCCTGGGCCTGACACGCCTTGCCGCCCAGAGATTAACCAGTCCGCCGAGGATGCATACAACCCCGGTAAACTGGCCGGTAATACCTGGCAGGTTCGCCATTCCCCAAAAAGTATACAGGTTCTGCAGGCCGGTCAGAATCACGACTATTCCGGTGACCAGCAGTGCGTAATACATAATTTTCCGTCCCATCGCTGCTCCGTTTTGGGTTGAGTCCGCCAGACAGGTATCCGATGGACAATCCGATCCATCCGGTAGTGATGTTAACGCTGCCCGACACCGGATGATACAAAAAAAAGCAATACCTGGATACCGCTGCACTCAAATCGGAAGCCGACAGGGCCCGTCGCTTCAGGACGAGTGGTATTCCTGCAGGCAATAGTGGATCGCGCCCCCGGAGTGCAGCCGGCTTTGATACAGGCGGAAACGGTCGACATGAAACGTTGTCTGATATCGGGATGTCGATCCATTCAGGAACTCATCCAGTACTTCGTTGAGTGGCGGGGCTTCTTTTATGCTTGCAGGCTCCTTGCGGCTTTTCCGAATGCGCCCCAGCGTTACATGGGGGTGAAAGGTCCGAATTTCCTGCGGCACACCAACCCGGTGCAGTTCTTCATGAATCGAATCGTAAAGCTCCCCCAGGTAGGGATGGTAGGCGACACCGGCCCACAGAACCGACGGGCGATCCGGACCCGGAAACGATCCCGTACCTTTAATGGTGATGTCGAAGGGCTGAAAGGTGATCTGCGACAGGGCCTGGATGGTACGCCGGGTACGCGCCTTGTCGGTTTCACCGATATAGCGCAGTGTCAGATGAAGCTGCGGCTCCGGGGTCAGCCGGATATCCGGATGGCGGGGTTGCAAGGAGGCGAGATCGCCCCGAAGGTAATCCGGCAGGGCGATAGCGGTAAACAGGCGCATAAATTCTATTCCGATTCAGTACCGTACTTCAAAGGAGTCGTATACGGTGTCGGGATCAACGGGGTATCGCTCCACATGCTCAACATGAGCCATGGCGGGTCCCTGGCGGCAGGCGGCTTCCACGGAGCCGACATCACCCGGCTTGCCCTGCAGCATCGCCTCTACAGTTCCATCGCTCCGGTTGCGGATCCAACCGGTCACCGACCTTTGCTGCGCGTGGTTAATTACAAAATTCCGAAAACCGACTCCCTGCACGCGACCGTGTATATGTAGCAGGTGTGTTACAATATGATTCATGACATAAAAATATTGTACATTGCAATGTTTTCCTAACAAAACCCGCAACTTTACAGTTCTGGACAGGCCCGGTTTTTACCGGTCAATGTAACCCGAGCCCGAAAGCGTCGTTATTCGTGTCCGATGATTGTTGATCTCATATTCACTCTGGCCGGGATTTTTCTGCTTTATCTGGGAGCCGAGCTCCTGGTGAACGGCAGTATTGCCATCTCGAAGCGCCTCGGTATCTCCCCCATGCTCATCGGTATGGTCGTCATCGGGCTTGGCACAAGCAGTCCCGAACTGGTGGTGAGCCTGCAGGCGGCGCTGATCGGCAGCGGCGAGGTAGCGGTCGGCAACATCGTCGGGTCCAATATCAGCAACATCGCCCTGATACTCGGCATTGCAGCGCTAATTGTTCCGATCGGAGTTGAGCGGTCGGTTATCCGCATCGAAGTACCGGTTCTCATCGCCGCGTCACTGTTTATGGGATACCTGCTGTTCGACGGCATGATCACGCGCCTCAACGGCCTGCTGCTCCTTGCCTGCCTGGCCGGCTACCTGTTAATGGCCATCCGCAGCCACACCGCCCCCGTTTTTTCCGAAGAAACCGAATCGAGGCTGGAGAAGTTCCGGACACACTGGCTGCTCGCCGGGAGCCTTGCCGGTATTCTGCTGCTGGTTGCCGGCGCTCATACCATGATTACGGGAGCACTTGGCCTGGCGAGCATCTTTCAGATCAGCGATACCGTTATCGGCCTTACCCTCGTCGCTGTCGGAACCAGCCTTCCCGAACTGGCCACCGCCATTTCCGCCTCGCTCCGCAAACAGGGTGACCTGATCATCGGCGGACTCATCGGATCCAATATCCTGAACGTCCTCTTTGTTTTGGGGATCACCTCCGCCGTAAGTCCGCTTGAAATCGCCGGTATCACATGGGGTGATCTGGCCCTGATGTCCCTGCTCGCCATCGTTTTGTGGCCGGTTTGCCGAACCGGCTATGTGGTCAGCCGCACCGAAGGCGGACTGTTGCTGCTGCTTTATGCCGGATATATGATCTGGGTTCTGGTACGGTGACCCGGCACCGTCTTATTCAAATATAATCCCGGAAAATGGTGGAAGGGTAATCACAACCGTGGCCGGAGACGCCCCCTCGTCGGACCCGTTCTGCTTCGACGGCTCCGTAACCGCCGCTTTGGCTTCATCACCCCACGAAACAGACGCCGGCCGGTCTCCGTCTTCCACCGGATAGATTTCGCTGCCATCAAATAAAATGCGGGGTTTCCGGCCAGCCTTGCCATCCGCGGTGTTCGCTGCAAGGTCCTCCAGCGGAACCTCCACCGAAGCGCCACTCTCCCCGTTGTGGATCGCGACATACACGCTGCAACCTTCATACTCCCTGCGAAACACCAGCACGTTTTGCCTGTTGTCGGTAAACAACGTCTCATAGCCGCCGTAGCGAAGCGCGGGATGTCCGTTGCGAAGCCGGGCCAGTTCCCGGTGCCATGCGTGCAGTTTGGGGTCAAATGCCACAGATTCTTTCCGGCTCCGCATTGAGCCGTCCGGCAGCAGGGTCTCCGGTTCGTACTCATAATCAGGCCAGACCATCGGCTTGCGGCAGCACGGATCATTCGCGCCCCACATTCCCGCCTCATCTCCGTAATAGATCATGGGGGCGCCCGGAAAAGTGAACTGCGCCATTACCATCAGCCGCTTGATCCGATCCTCCTCCGGCGTGGGCTTGCGAGTGTCATATGCCCCGTTTTCGGCCCGTTTCGATTTCTGGAAAAACTCACCCCAGCCCATGCCCGCACCCATCCCGCGGTTAACGATACGCGATGCCACACGGTCGGTATCATGCGATCCGAGCAGGTTCTGCATCACATGCGGCACCGGTTCCGGGAAGGAGGTCATCAACGCTTCCAGCCGCTCGGCAAACCCGGAGGCTGAAATCCGGTTTTTACCGTTTTCGGTCCAGACAAAAAAATCGTTGCAAGCAAATGTGAAATTGTAATTCATGACGGCGTCAAACTCGTCTCCCTTCACATACGGGAAGGTTTTTTTGATGGAGTCGATCACCTCCGCCACCAGGTAGGCATCCGGATTGATTGACCGCACATGCTTGCGCCACGCCTTCCAGAACGGATGCTTCACGCAGAAAGCCACATCGAGCCGCCATCCATCCACCCCGCTTATTCTCTCTCCGTTTTCGTAGGGATCCATCCACCGGCGCGTAATATTGAAAATATATTCCCGCGGACCCGCAACGATACCACGGCGATCTTCCCGCAATTCCGGAAGTTCGTTGAAGCCCTCCCAGGTGCGCACCGAAAAACCGGGCCGGAACGGCGATGACGGGTCATGGCTTCCCGGGTTATCGGCCCACGACTCCACCTGCATCCAGTCGCGAAAGGGGGAGTCCTGCTGCCGCCTCAGGATATCCTGATAAATCCAGCTGTTGAGCCCCATATGGTTAAACACTCCATCAAGTATGAGATACATATCGCGCCGGTGGACCTCCTCTGTAAGCTGGAGCAACAGTTCGTCGGCGGATGTCCACTCCCAGGTGGACGGGTCATGAGGCGTTTCCCGCGCCATAATCCGCCGGTCTCCTGCCGGATCGGGACCAAAGGTGGGATCCACATGGTGATACGTGGCTCCATCGTATTTATGGGCGGATGGGGCCTGAAACACCGGATTCAGATAGAGGCCTCCGACACCCAGATCCTGCAAATAATCCAGCTGGTCGATGATGCCCTGCAGGTCGCCGCCATACCGCCTGCGCTGCAGATTAAACCAGATATCCCTTCCGTTTTCCCGTTCCCAGGGCTGAGGCCGGTACCAGTCGGAGGTCCATGGATGAAGCTCCAGAGGCGAGGTATGGTCGTGCGGCCATGCGTTTTTCTGATCCAGCGCGCGGGGGGTGTTGTTCGGGTCGCCGTTGCGGAATCGCTCCGGCATGATCTGATACCAGACAATGCCTCGGGCCCAGTCGGGTACATGAAAGGGAAACTTGCTCATAAGGGATTTTGAAGATTTCAGCGGGTTAACGGGACGATCGGACAGTTACGATATCTGTTTTGAGGTCCGGATACCGGATCAACCGGCCGCAACACCACGCCTCTTTGCATGGCGATGCGGGATGCAATATATTCGGTTTGCAACAAAGATTCACAATATCCCGGAGCCTGCGGTACGTCCCTTTCCATTTCATGATCAACCATCTCGCCTTTAACTGGTTTTTGCTGTTTTACAGCGTCCTTGCGCTTCTGCTGCTGGTTCAAGGGATGATCTGGCTGCTGCGGCCCGCCCCGTTTTACGACTATCTGCGCGATGCGGCGTCCAGTGACCGCCGCCCTCCGATGCTGCTAAAATCCGCCCGGTATCTGCTCCTGTTTTCGACGGCCTCCCTAGTGTTTGCTTTTGTTCTGCGCTCACCGGTTGACATCGTCTTCAGCCTGGGCCTGGTGAGTCTCAGCTTCACGGTATCCAACCTGCTCACCCACTGGCCCCGCTTGCGGCCGGCCATCCCCCGGTACCCCGACCGCCTGATGCGCTCTCTGCGCTACGCAGGCCTCTTTTGTCTATCCACCGCGATGGTACTGATGCTGCTGATCTACCGCCTGGCCATCATGGGATAGACGGCGCGAGCCCCGCTCAACCACGGCCTTTGCGCGAGGCAGTCAACCACCCATGCAACCCGATCCCCCCGAACCCCCTCAATGATAACCGTTTCATTATTTCCGGCAACGCCATGGCAGTAACACTCCAAAAATCGGGATACCACGGGATCTTCCTGCCTGAGGCAGACGTTGTGCTGGATGGAACCCCGCCGCGGAGCCGTAAAAGCCGTTCCGGAGACGAAAGCGAGTTCCATGTCTTCATCTCCCATGCGCACTCCGACCACGCCCCGCGCAGCCGCCGCATTCCGGTGTACGCCACACCCGCAACCGCCGACCTGATCCGCGCCCGCGGCCACAAGGGTCCGGTTCGTGAAGTACCGTTCGGCGAAAGCATCTGTTTACCGAAAGCCAGAGTCACCCTCTACCCCGCCGGACACATTCTGGGGTCTGCCATGATTTTTGTCGAAACGGATTCCGGATCGCTGCTGTACACCGGCGACTGCCGCACACCTCCCTCCCCGGTAACCGAAGGGTTCGCGCTTCCCGATCGCGTCGTCGACGAACTGATCGTTGAGGCGACGTTCGGATTGCCCCTGTACAAATGGGCACCGTACGACGAGCTGGCCGGAGACATCCGCCGTTTCGTATACGATTCGCTGGAAAACGGAGCCACACCGGTCATGCTCTGCTACAACCTGGGCAAGGCACAGGAGGTGATGCACATCCTTGGTGACACGGATCCCCCGGTGCAGGTTCAGATTCACCCCGCCGGCGCAGAGCTCTGCCGCGTATATGAAAAACATGGCGTGCCGCTCGGTGACTGGGAGCCGCTCGACATCGAAACCCTGCCGGGCAAGACGCTCATCACCCCGTCCAATACCCTGGACTCCCGGCAGTTACGTGATATACCGAACCTGCGAATCGCCTATGTCTCGGGGTGGGCCACACTCGAAACCCGCGGTGCCGGCATGGCCGCCGACACCCTCATCCCGCTATCCGACCACCTGGACTTCTTCGAACTTCTCGGACTGTGCCGCCGAATTGGTCCGAAGAACATCCACCTGACCCACAGTCCGAACCCCGATGTTGCCGCCTGGTTTCTGCAGCAGGAAGGGTTCCGTGCCGGCAGGCTGGCGCTGGAGGAGAACCGGCATGAATAGCACCGGCGACTCCCCGGCATGGTCCCCTCGATTGCATGTGCGAAATAACGCCTTCCTGCGGCTGTGTGAAACTCTGGCCGCCGTCTCCGGTGCACGCAGCCGTCCGCAGAAAGCAGCGCTTTTTGCAGATTACCTGAAATCGCTGGACGATACCGGCGACCTGGTGCGGGCCGTCTGCCTGGCTGCAAACTGCAGCGTCCCCGGGGAATCCGGTTCCGGCCGCGTCACATCCTCTGCGGCCGGGCACCGTACCGTTGCGCTGGCGGCATCCGACTTCTGCGGCATCGATTACCAGCATGTGTTCCGGCCTTGTCGGGAGGCGACCGGGAGTGCCTCCGAAGCCATCCAAAAACTGATGGCGAACATGCCGATAGCGATAAAGCGACGCAAACCGGTGCAGCCGTCACTGCGGGATGTCATGCTGAACATCGAAACCCTGGCCTCCTCCATCGACCAAAAGGAAAAAATCCGGTTGCTGCAGCACCTCTGGCAGCAGATGACACCCGTGGAGATCCGGTATGTGATTCCCATGCTTCAAGCCGGGCGGACCGGCTCCGTAACGGATCTGCAAACAGTGCTTGACAGCATCGCCCTGGCATTCGACGCCGACCCGGCGGCTGTCCGGCAGGCGCATCTGATAACGCGAAACCCCGGCACTGCGGCACTGATGGCCAAACGCAAGGAACTCGACTCGCTGCTCTCCGGTACAGAAGCGCCGAAAACCATCACACTGACCACCCTGGTGATGTATGCGCACAGCTGGACTTCCGGCCGATCCCGCATTCCCGGCGAACTCACCCTGGGGGTCCGGGTGGATGAGGATCCCCGCTACACCGAACAATTTATCCCAATCGGAAAAGCAGACGTGCCGGACGACGGGAGACTCAAGGATGAAGAAATGTCCAGGCTGAGTCTCCGGATCCGGGAACTTGCCGCCGACCGGTTCGGCTCCACCGTTTCGCTGAAACCCGGAATTGTCGTTGAAACCGAGTGCGAAACCCTTCAGCCGAACAGGCGCACCAAAGCCGGGTTGGTTCTCCACCTCCCTCGAATCCGGTCTATTCTATGGGATGCAGCACCCTCCGATACGCATACCCTCGGCCATGTAGAACGCCTGCGCAAATCTGATGAATGATTTCGCCGATCCTGCCTGTAATCAGGCAGTGATATGTGTCCCCGGTCGCTGCACACACTAACTCCATGCTAAATAATTGAACAGCATCCACTAAGACACATCCAACCAAATGGTTTATGAGAAAAACTTAATTTCCCAAATGCAGGCCAGATGATTAGCTTGTTTTTGGGATTGAGATAATATTTGGATGCGGCCGGAGATTCCTGCTGCACTTGCGGTCATCATTATTTACCATGGGAAAATATGCCGTAATCATTGTTTCCACACTTCTTCTGTCCCTGTCTGCATTCAGTTACGTACTGGTACAATCATACCGTGCGTCGGACATCAGAACCACGGAAACGTACAGTTATCACCAGGCGAATAATATTGCGCAAGCGGTACTGGCCATTGCTGTGCGTGAACTGCAGAGTGACAGCGAAAGTGACTTTATTCCCGGATCCGACAGCCAGATCTCCTATCCCTCCGGGGGTGGTTTCGAAGACTGGCCGGACATGGACGGCTCCTTCCGCCTTCTGTTTGAAAACTCCGGCGACAGCGTGATTTCCGTAGAGGCCACCGGCCGGTTTAACGATATCAGATATACTTCCAGGGTTGGTCTGCTGTTCAACGACAGAAATCTTTTTGAGTGGCCGCAATTGCACCATGCGGTATTCTCCGATGGTAACATTACCTTGCTTCCGAGTGCGAAAATTAACGGGGATGTTGCCACCAACAGCACAAATTCGAATGGCGTCACTTTCGATTGGGGTGCCGTTATTGACGGCAACCTATCAGTCGGTGCCGGATCCGACCCGGACTCCATTCTCATTATCGCCCCTCCGGTTAGTCAGCACCTGCATTATGACGATGTTACCGGCCAGCGAAACAGGTTACCCCGGGAGATGACGCATGAAATGCCCCCGTTTCCCTCAATGCCCAACAGTGTCCTGACCGGCCGCAGTCTGCGCGTCACAACGGAAGCAGAACAGCACACCCGATCCACTTTTGAATGCAGTTTCTTCCATGGTCACCGGGTTGAGGAGGTTGCGGTTGGCGAAAACAGAAGCATGACCCTGAATATCGGCAATCAGGATTGTGTGCTGCATACGCGTGATCTCAACATGACCCAGGGCAACCTGAATGTGGTCGGAGACGGGACCCTCACCATTTATGTGGAGAATCAGTTTCTCCTGGAGGGAAGCAGCACGCTGAACCAGAGCGGAGATTCCGACAAGGTCATGATTTACTACGCCGGATCCAGCGAAATCGGGTTCGGTGGTGATATTCAAATGAACTCCAACCTTTTTGTGAAGGATGCCGACATCTCGGTCGGTGGCTCCAATCAGCTTCGGGGAAACATCATAAGCGGCGGAGATAAAATCACCTTCAGTGGCAGCGCCGGTACTGTATCCAGGGCCATATTTGCACCCAACGCGGATTTTGTTCTTGAAGGATCGGGCTACGTAAGAGGCGCGGTTGTGGCAAAAACCTTTACCGCATCCGGTGAATCCACCGTTGACTTTGATGACGAGTTTGAGGCAGATCTGCCCGATATCATTAACGAAGAAGAAGACGACTCACAGCCATTGTTCACTTTCACCCACTGGTATTAACTACCCGGCTCCTGATAGCCCGTCCCCCGCCTGGCCGAAAGCCAGTGCGGTGGTAAACACGGTGACAAGGGCGCCGTCAGCTTACACTTCGGCTGATCATGCATTTACCTGTTTCCTTTACACCTTCCAGTTAATCTAACAGCCATGGCAACCGGCCAGACATTACTCAGTATCGGCGCTTTTGTACTGCTTTCGATCATCGCCGTAAATATCAACCGGACTCATGTGCAGGCGGTGCACAATATGGTCGAAAACCAGGCCCGCACCGATGCACTTATCGTCGGGCGGGATCTGTGCGACCGGATTCAGCGCCATTCCTACAATCCGGCGTTCGATTTCAACCAGCTCGAAGCCGAATTCGGCAATCTGGACAATGTAAACGACCCCGGCCGCAGATGGTCCTTTACCTCCCCTTCAGGCTATACCCTCCATGCCACATTTGATATCTCCAATGAGCGAACCCTGGCACTGGGACAAACAGGCAGACTCGTAACCGTTGCCGTCTTTCTTGAAGAGGAGGGCGAGATTATTCCAAAAGCAACCTACGTAACGGCTGTCCTTCCGATTCATGAATCTGTAAACCCGTGACAGCCCCCTGATACCATGCAAGCGGATCTGATCATACCCCCCATTCTCGTCGGACTGCTGGTTCTGCTGATACTGAGAATCAATGTATTCATTCTTGAAACATCGGTAGAGAGCCGCCTTCATACGGAACTGCAGTCCAGATCGTCGGTCGCCCTTGAACTGATCCAGGAACAGGTCAGAGACCTTGACAGCTTTCTTGCCGAACCCGACACCTTACTGCAATTCAGAACAGCCTCCGGAGACCATGTAGCCATCGAGAGAGCAGAAAGAAACCTTCAGATCATCCGGCACCCGTTCAACCCGATCACCAACAGTCATGGCGCACCGGACACCACCAGCCACCCAATGAGCCTGTCGGATCTGCGGTTTTTGGCACAACCCGATACGATCGACTTCAACTTTGCCCCGTTTCTCAGAATCAGCCTGGAGACCGAAAGCCGTCCGGATCAGCATATTGACCCGGACGCCCATACCCCGCTTAAGCGATCCAGAGTACAAACGGATTTACTGCTCAGACACAGGGCTGCAACCAACCCTGATCAGATCCCGCTCTGATAATATCCCGGGCAACAGCTCCCACGCCTCTTGTCACTGCGGCAACACATCACAGCAGAACCCGGCATCACTTCATTCAGGAGTTGGGGCGTTTGGCTTGGGGCTTGAGAGAGGTAAGATCCGCAATGCGTATTTTTTTGCCCGACTCCGCGCTTTTCCGGGCTGCTATACCGACCAGTATCGACATGATGCCATCTCGTGTTCCCGCCGACTGACCCAGCGGATCCGCCTGATCGGGATCCTTGAACAGTTTGTCCATAATCAGCGGATCGGCTCCCCAGTGCCCGCCCTCGGCTCGCGGAACCCTGATAACCTCCGGATCCTTTCCGATCAACTGCATGTGCCACTCCTGAGCGTCTTCACCACCGGTCCATCCTCCTTCCTTGCCTTCAATTCTTCCTTTCGTCCCGTTGAATGCAATCCAGAAGCCCTCATAGTTGCTGGTGCCGGTAAGTGAATAGTTGAGGTAGGTGCTATTTGCGTATTTAACCACGGCCGAATGTTTGTCGTAAATATCGATCTGTTTGCGGAACACGCAGTTGTCCCGGATGTAGCCGTCGTAGTGTTCGTTGTCGGTGTAAAGCTTTCTGAGGTGGTCGTTTTCCCGGATATCCCAGAAATAGGGACACTCGTTGGTATGGGCACAATTGCGGCAATTGGCCCCGCGAAAAGGATTGCCGGCGCCAAACATGTCCAGGCTTGCATTGGCGTACACTTCAAGAGGATCCGAATCCAGCCACCAGTTCATCAGATCAAAATGGTGTGTGGACTTGTGGACCCACAGGGTTCCTCCGCGGTCGCGCTCACCGTGCCACCGCTGCATGTAGCGCTTCATGTGGTCGTGGGTAATATGCCAGTGAAACTCGACGGCGGTGACATCACCAATCGTCTTTTCCATCAACAGCTCCTTGAGCTTTGCACGATGGGGTACCCAGCGGTAATTGAACGTGACGATGATCTGCTTGCCGAATTTCTTTTCGGCTTCAAGAATCATCTCTGCTTTCTCTTCGTCGATGGTGATGGGCTTCTCACAAATGATGTGGCAACCGTGCTTCAGTCCCGAAATAATGTGGTTGTGATGCTCCCAGTCCCACGAGGTGACAATCAGCCATTCGGGTTTGGTTTTTTCAAGCATCTCATCCAGATCGGTAAACGCCGGGCCATCGGGCTGGATATAGTCGTAGGCGTAGTTCAGCCGTCCCGGATTCTGATCGCAAATCCCCACCAGCTCTACATACTCACCGTAATCCTCAAGCAGCTCCCTGCCGAACATCGCCACTCCGCGCACTCCGGTACCCACCAGGGCCATTTTCATTTTTTCACTACCGGACCGGCGGGCGGCAAAAGACATAACTGGTCCGGCGGCCAGCATGGTCCCGCCTGCGGCAAGCCCCGCCGTTTTGATAAAATTTCTTCGTGAAATGGATTCGACAGATTTGATGGTTTGGTCCGATTTTTTCATAACAAAGTCGCGTTTTATCTGATTATAAATGGAGTGAAACCCTGTGTGCGTGCTGTGCTGCCATGCCTACCCCACCCACTCACCGTTGTGCATGGACGTGCCGGGCCATGGCCACCTCATCCTTTACCCGAAAATCTATTTTGCATCGCCGGCACCCTGCAGAGCAATGAAGACCGGACGACGCCTGTTCATTGTTAACATTTTCCCTTACAAAAAACCGGTTTTCTTGTTAGGTTCACCGGTAAAGGGTACTACTAAGATGGTTTAAGTCAGGATTATCCGTGACCCTTTTTCCCGATTATGATAAATCCCTTTCCAGCTATGAAAACACCTGCCCGTTTCTCGACCATGCTTCCAGGACAATTTGCAGCTTTCAGCGGCATGACAAATACCCGGTTCCCAGGAGTTCCGTCCACCGGAATGAACCAGCCGGACAGAACGGCAATTGGCCACGGAAATGCCGCAAGACTCTTTCCCCTTCTCCTTCTATGCTTTCTTCTTGCCTGCACCGGGCAGGAAGCCGAGCCGCCGGCCCCGCCATCCCCTCCGGTATCGGCATCGCCGGATGGAGTGATAGATGAAGAGCGCGCAAGTTATACCATCACCGTTTCGGCCGGTTCCTTTGACCGTGAAGAAACCATTGTTTCTTTGCAGTTTCCCGGAGCGGTTGTTCCCGGGTACTATCAGCTGACCGACGATGCCGGCCACTCTACCGCCCTCCAGGTGGATGACCGGAATTCCGGCTGGTTTATACTGGATGAACTGCCGGCCGGGGAATCGAAAACCTACTTTTTCGATGGATCCCAACCGATGGAATCGGTCGACGAGGCCGCCGATGAGACTGTCCTCCCCGTGGTTGATCCCGGAACGGTTACCTTTACCGTGAACGGCAACCCGGTGCTGAACTATTTTCACGGCGACAACGACCCGCCTGCCGAACTGGATGAACGCTACCGGCGCGGCGGCTACATCCACCCCGTCTACTCACCGGAGGGTGTGGAGCTTACGAGTCACCTGGATCCCGACGGACACCCCCACCATGCTGGTATATGGTCGGCCTGGACCAACACACGTTTTAACGGAAATACGCCCGACTTCTGGAACATCCATCAAAATACCGGAAGGGTCGATATCGATACCATGCATACGCTGTGGTCGGGAGCGGTTCATGGCGGATTCCGGGCACGGCACCATTTCTATGACCTCTCGGGTGATGAACCCGCCGTTGCACTGAACGAGCAGTGGGAAGTCCGCGTTTACCGCTCACCCGAAGCGACGGATGTGCTTTTCTTCGACCTTGAAGTCACACAGACGGCCAATACCGGTCACCCTCTGATCCTCCCTGAGTACCGGTACGGCGGGATCGGATTCCGCGGGCACCCCGACTGGGGCGATCCGGGCAACTGCTCCTTCCTGACATCCGGAGGCCTCGGTCGTGACGGGCATGCTACCCGCGCCCGATGGGCACATATCGGCGGTTACACCGGCGGACAGCTTGCCGGAATTGCCGTGCTCGGCCACCCCTCCAACTACCGCTTTCCGCAAACCATGCGCATCCATCCCGTCGACCCGTTCTTCAATTTCGCACCGACACAGCTTGGCGACATGCGCATCGATCCGGGCAATCCGTATGTCGCCCGGTACCGGTTTGTGACCTACGACGGGGATCCTGATCCGGGGCTGATCGACAGACTTTGGAACGATTACGCCTATCCTCCCGGCGTGACGGTGCATGAGCGGTGAGCAGTTTTCCACTCCGAAAATGATTCTCGGGCTATGGGCTTCTTTACCGGACGGTAGAATGGCGTCATTCCCCGTCAGGTTGCGGCTCATGAAAAAAAAACGGAAGGCTCGCCCTTTGAACCTGGCCGGGGTCCGGCTTTGATCACCGAACCCCGAATTTGAGAAGCACTCCTTGTCAATAATCGCGATCTGTCAGTTGTGCATGAGCTTTTCGTAGTCCTTGACGGAACCGTTGTCCAGGCAGCATTCGATGATCTTTTTCCCAAGATCATCCAGTTCGGGCGACTGGAAATTCTTCAACATTCTGTGGAAGAACTCAAGCAGTATTTCAGCGCCTCTGTCGTAGCCCTCTTCCTGGACTTCCCTCTGCAGCTCAACTTGCAACATCCAGGGCGGAATAGTGCGCCCTTCGAACGTCATGTAGGTCAGTGCATAACCCAACACGTTGCAACGGGCCGGAGTTATCTGCTCCTCGGTGAATTTCGCACTACCCTTTCTGGCCAGGTAATCACGGGCCACCCATTGCGGCATGAAGCCTGTCGCCCAGGCCCCGATGTTCTGGTTGGGGGTCAAAATATACTGCACTTTGGGTGTCTGAACGATCTGCTCCAGCAGGAGATTTGCCTGTTTTACCTTTTTCCCGGTAGCGAACGGCCAGTAACTGCCCACACCTTCGCTGCTGATTCCCGAGGTTTGGACAATACTCGGATTGGCATGGCCGCGCGGCGCAACCAGTCGCCACAACCAGGCAAGAGCCGGTGGCAATACATGCATCAGTCCGACGATCCCGTAATTGGGCTCTTCCAAAGTACATGGGGGGGTGCGCAACCCAATACTTCTGATGTCAATATTTACCGGTTCAGATATAATGCCGGGGACAATCTCCCTTGGCAAAATAACCCTTGGGTTGGGGCATGGCACACCTGGTTCATCTTCCACATGCTCCCAGATCATGGCCCTTCCTCCCGGCACCGATTCGATATTCAGGAAGAGCAGCGGCTTGGGTGGAACAGCCGTCAGTTTTTCCAATTCGGTATCGGTTCCGTATTCCCTGATATGATCGACCCGGACAAACCAGCCTTCTTCAGCGTCTTTCAGCCACAACTTGCCGTCGTCTTTTTGCAATGTGGGATGGCATAGTGCCATATCATCGGCTACCGGCAACAGATCGCAGGTTTTCGACAATTCCAGATGCCTTTTATCATTTTTGAAGAGGTTGTCTCCCAGCAGCAAACGTCCGTCCGGCATTCTATGCGGAAGTTGCAGCATTTCACTTTTGCCGCCCCCGCTTGCACCCTCATGCATGAAGGTAACCACATTGTCATAAGGAGTTCTGACCTGTACGGCGGAACAGTGGGCTGTGACCCATCCTTCCACCTCTCCCTGCCCGATAAGCATTCCGTAGACGCCTTTTTTGGCACTCGGGCCCGGATAGAGATTGTAGCTGAACATCTCATAGTTGTCGGGCTGCCTGTTGTGAACAACCACCTGCTTGCCGTCAAAATGGGTGTGTCTGAACGGAGGCGCGGTATAGATAAATGCGGCGGGTTTGAAATTTTCGTCAACTTCATCCGGATTAATCATGCCCTGCAGAAGCGCCAGGCCAAATCCAAAAAAACCGGCGTTGGCAGGGATCACAGCCACGGCATCGGTACCCATACCCGGTTTTCCCGCATGGAAAAAGAACATGGCCAGGTCCTGCTTTTTCAACCAGTCAAATGTCTCCTTGCGCAATTGTGAAAAATCGTAATTAAACCGGCTTTTGAAGGTCGTCTTGTCTGTGGGGAAATCATCGGCAATCACCATCGTCTTGGGATCCCGGCGCCGCATGTAAGCTTCCGTGTAGTTGGCCGCAATCCCGTTCTTCACTCTGTGGACAACGGCTTCGTGTTTTCTTTCACCATCGGGCAGGTCATAATACACTTCATGCGACATGCCGTCTTCACCGCCTACAGCGAGATTGACCAGGTCGTCAACACTTTTTGCAACCGTTACACTGGGTGCTTCCCGGATGAGCTCTTTGAAATCGGCGGGGAGTTCAAAATCAAAATGAGGTTTTGTCGATGCATTCATAAATTACGTATTGATAAAAGAATATTTAATGGACCTTATATGCAGCTTGCAATCAGCTTTTTCAGGCTGGAAGATAACGCTTTCTTGTAAATAACTTATTAATTTGATCCAGGCTTTGCAAAATCGGGAACAAAATAAGAACACTATTATTAGCGACTTACTTTATAAGCAACATTCTTCGTGTTTGTATGAAACGATCAAAGTCTGATGCTCCCGACGGTACAGCTTCCAGACGATACAGATAGACACCCGACGTCAGGCGACCTCCGTCAAAATGCGCCTGATGCATTCCGGCATGCTGCTTTTCGTTCACCAGCATCATCACTTCACGTCCGAGTAATTTGTGGCTGATCTTGCTGATTTGTGATCTTCGGTTCATTTGTTTCGATGCACGAAATTTGTTTCGTCAGATATTTTATTTTCGCCGCCCGGCCGATTGGTACAACGCTTCCACAGCCGCCAGTGATTTGAGTGCTTCCTCACCGGATACGGCCATTTCAGAACCATTAATCAAGGAGGCATTGATGGTCTCGTACTGCCGGTAATGGTTTTCAAAACTCATTCCGGCCAACGGTGCGGATGCGCCTGAACCGGTGGAGCTGTCAGCTTTTTTTGCTGAAGTACCGGTTTTTGCGGCGGACTGTGAACCGGGTTCGGGGTTTGTTCCGGATCTCCATCCCGCCGGGTCCACCTCTTCTCCGTTACTCTTCCAAATCGTCAAACGGTCTCCATCCAAAACCGCCGTTCCTTCTGTGCCATGAATGGCAAGCTTGCGTTTTTGAGGGGGACGGATGGATGTTGAGGCCTGAAACACACCCAGCGCTCCGCTGGACAACCGGAAACAGGCAACGGCGTTGTCCTCTCCTTCGATGCCATCATGTGTGAGCGTGCCGGTGTATGCCGAAATTTCCCGGATATCCCCCGCAATCCATTGGAGCAGATCAACCGTGTGGATCGCCTGATTAATGACAGCGCCGCCTCCGTCCAGTTTTAGTGTACCGCGCCAAGGCGCATTCCGGTAGTATTCGTCGTCACGGAACCACTTCACCGATGCGGTCACCATAACGGGCTGTCCCAACACTCCGTCGTCAAAAGCACGCTTCATCGCCGCCACATCATCAATAAACCGGTTTTGATAGATCACCGTCAGCCGTACCCCGTTCTTCTCACATGCCTCCAGCAATGCCCGGCCGCGCTCCATGTTGACTTCAATCGGTTTTTCAACGACCACATGTCTGCCCGCACGTGCCGCTGCAATGCCGTAGTCCAGATGGGTTCCGGATGGTGTGCAGATAACTACGGCATCCAGCTTGTCATGCGCCAGAAACGTTTCGTAATCGGTGTACGGCTCGGCGTCAAACTCCCGGGCAAATCGCGACGCCTTATCCCCATTACGGCTGTATACCGCCGTAAGTTGTCCCTCACTCGTTCGCTCGATAGCCCGGGCATGCGTGTCGGAAATCGTCCCGCATCCGACCAGGCCATAACAGATCTTTTGTTTTTCCATTGAAGGTCCAGGCTTTTTCCGGTTTATTAAGTCGTCATCTAATGAAATGAACATGACCGGGCCGGCGCCAGGGCACACAAGTTCATGAATATTTCCATGAATGCTCCATCTGTCCGCTTGAATTCAAAAAAAAATAAACAGATGAAAACACCACATGATACCAAATCTTAGCCTCATGTTATTTGATCAACGTCATCGTCCGGGTCTCCATAAAGACATCTCCGGCCGCCCCGGCCGCCGGAATGGCACGTACCCGGTACATGTAGATCCCGGAGGACAATCCTTGCGAATCAAAGGTGACCTGATGGTATCCGCGGTTTTTCACTTCGTCCACCAGCATACGCACCTCCCGTCCTGTGATATCATACACCCGAATCTGAACTCTGGATGCTTCCGGAATGCCAAAACGGATTTGTGTGGACGGATTGAAGGGGTTGGGGTAGTTTCCCTGCAATACGAAATGATCCGGAATGCTCCCCCCCGGTTCTTCCGCCGTGGTAGGCGTGTAGCCTGAGGTGTAGAAAAACGGCTGCTCTGACCAGTTTCCGTCGGTGTGTTCTGTCCTGGCCCTCACGCGCCACCGATAGTTGTGATAGTCCTTCAGCCTTCCGGGGTAAACCAATGTCGTCCCGGCAATCGTGGTGTCCATCATGATATTCTCGGGCCTTGAAAAATTGCTTTCGGTCAGCTGAAACTGATATTCCGCAGTGATGGCGGCAGGCTCCCAGACAAATTCCGTCTCCTCGGGTGATACGGTAGCACCGTCACGCGGACTCACGACGGCAACTTCCAGATAGGGCAGCTCCGATTCCGTGTAAAAGAGCGGCTCATCCGACCATGGACTTACCCCCTCCTCATTTCGGGCACGTACCCGCCATCGGTAATAGTGGTCGCCCGTCAGCGTCGATGGCACCCGGATAGCGGACTGTCCGGCCAGCTCTTCGATCTCCACGTACGACGGATCGTAAAAATTGAACGGCGTCAGTTGCACTTCGTATTCCAAAGCCCCGGCCACTTCGGTCCAGGAAAAATCGGCGGCCGTGGTTATCACAACACTGCCGGTCACCGGTTCCTGAATCTCGGGAGCATCCAGCACATAGTCAGGCGCATGCATCTCCCCGTCTTCACGTTCGAACGCACCCATATCCGGTGCGGTCCCGTAATAAACCTCCCCGAGATCGACTCCGCCATTCACCGTAAAGGTGCCGGACTTCGGACGAAGCAACCCGACGTCGGGAAGCGAACCATCGGGCTGCCTCGGACCTTTTGCAAGCTCCGTATCCACACTTTCAAAATCCTGGGAAGAGAGACTCTGCCCCTCCTGCCAGCTGTTGCCACGGGCAACGGCCCCTGAGGGAATTCTTGCGATGGTATTGGAAACGGCGCTCAGATTATTCAGAAAGACGGATCGGTTGTCAATCCTCTGGCCGTAATCAAGACTGAAGTTATTGCCGTTGTTGTAGGAAGTGTTGTGGACCAGGGTCAGTACCCCGGTGTTATTGTTGCTGTCGAACCCGTTGGATGAGTGGTCCAGTGCCATGGAGCGCTTGACGATATGGTTTCCGGCAACACCGTCGCCACCGAGCTTGAATCCGTTACCGCCCCCGTCGAAATCGGGCGGGTTTCCAAATACCGAAGGATCCCCATTGTTAATGGCCCAGCTGTTCTCCAGGATGATCTCGTTCGGAGCCGTCCAGAAATCGTAGCCGTCGTCGGAGTTTTCCCAGGCACGGCATCCATAGATGTGATTTCCGGGTCCGATGTTCTCAAATTTGATGGTGATGCCGTCGGCGTTATTCCCCACGCGCGGCGTCCGTTCCGTATCGTAATTGAAATTGTGGAAGCTGTCGCTGTTCTTGAGCAGGTTGAACGATGCCGTACCGGCCATGTGGATACCTGAATCGTGGTTGCCATAGGCGGTCAATTGCTCGAGGATATTATGGCTGCCGTCATTCCGGATACCATTGTGTGACGCGTACCTGACGGTAATCCCGATGATATGCCAGTAATCCGCGGTGATGTACAGCCCGTGATACCCCCGCTCTTTCGGTTGATTGATAAAATCCAGCACGGGCACTTCGCCCGGATAGGCCGTCAGGACAATACGTTGCGACTCCGATCCGTCGGGGTTGTTGATGCGAATCATGTCATTGTGCTCATAAATACCGCCACGCATTACGATGACATCGCCCGGCCCCACTGTCGAAAGCGCGGCGTTCAGATCCGCCAGGGGCTCCTCCTCGGTCCCGGGATGCCCGTTGTCGCCATCGGGTGCCACATAAATGCGGTTACCGGCGGGAATCTCGCCATTGAAAACATTCAGTCCGGGGTCTTCGCGTTCAAAAAAGGAATCGGGCGGACGGTTTTCTGTGGATGCGTACAGCGATGCGGCATGAACTGCCAGCCAGAGGACAATTGATGATGTAAGAATAAGGTACTTCATGTCAATATTTGGATTCGATGTTCAGGCGGAGCCGGTTTGGAGGATGATATTTATTGTGGAGCCACCAGGGCCACTGCCCGGTTAACCGGGGGAATGCACGTTGCCGTACCGGTCGCGGCCACACTCCAGGATATTGTATGCAAACGTCTGAACAGCTTGCAAGTAAGGTGACTGGTCAGTGTGCGTGTCAGGAGTGGATAGAGCCGATCCTCCGGATGGAGTCTCGGACACCTCCCTACAGGGCATCACGCAAAACAGCGTCATAATAAACAAATTTGCAACGGTTTTGCTGTAAAAATACATTTGGTCGTTCATCACTGCGCACATTGGATGTAATCAAGGAGATTTGCCGGAATGATCCGTATCAACATGACTCATTCTGCCGGGGTTACCCGAAACCACTCATAGTCGGCAAAGCCAAGATGCCGGCTGCTGTATTCAAAAATATCATCGGGATCATATTCGGCCGGTTGTGCTCCAAAAAGCCCGATTTTGGCACCTATCCAGCCGCCTTGCCGGGACTGGAACGTACCTCCGATATGTGAGAAACTTTGGCCATCCGTACTGTAGCTGAATCGCACGAGGCCGCCATCCCGCACCTCCGCCCGAAACCAGAAGGTATCGCCATCAACATACTCACCGGAAATCTCCTCTCCGATGCCACCATTATCGGCATCTTTGGTGACGGTTTGTGAGATGTAAAGGCCATCCCTTCTCTTTTCCAGAGAGAGATAGGAGTAGTCGCGACCCATGACAATCAGGCCGGCTTTCTCTCCGTACATGTGTGGTGTAAAGGTGAACTTCGTGGTCGCCGTAAACGCAGGTGCCGGAAACTTTTGCAGGAGCAGATTGGGAACATCCCAGAAATTGGTAAAATCATCGGGCAAGGGAGTGCCGTATATGCGCAGAAAACCGGCACGTGATGTCAGAGCCCAGGTCAGTGACGGATTTGCGTGCCACTGCCACTGCAGGCCCAATTTGTGCGAGTCGAATTCGTCGGACTCCGGCGGTGTTACAATGGGCCACTCGGTGTCGCCCACATCGGGTTTGCGATATGTGGAAACCGGTTCACCAATTCCGTCTCCATTCTTGTCAACTCCCATCAACGGCCATCCATCCACCCACTGAACCGGGTTGAGATGCACAATGCGACCGTATTCGTATTTATCCTGAAAATGGACAAACCAGGATTCGCCCGACTCGAGCTCGACCAGGCCGCCCTGGTGCGGACCGTTGATATCGGTGGAGCCCTGATGCAGAACCACTTTTTCTTCATAGGGCCCAAACACATTATCCGAGCGCATCGCCAGTTGCCAGCCATACGTTACACCGCCGGCAGGTGCCAGAATGTAGTAGGTGTCTCCTCTTTTGTGGAATTTCGGACCTTCGACCACACGGTGTCCATCGTGGCCGTCGAAGGCAAGCACCGCTTCGCCGATCACCCCGGAGGCGTCCGGTTCCATTTCCTGAACTACCAGCACGGTATTTACACCGGAACGGCTGCGTGCAAACGCGTAGACCAGATAGGCGCGACCGTCATCATCCCACAGTGGGGACGGATCGATCAGGCCGTTTCCTCCCTTGACCAGTTTCGGCTCAGTCCATTCACCTTCGGGATCATCCGTCTTGACCATAAAGATTCCAAAGTCGGGATCCCCCCAGAAAATGTAGTAGTGCCCCTTGTGATAGCGGATGCTCGGCGCCCAGACACCCTGCTCGTGCCGGGGTTTGCTGAAATGCTCATCGGGATACAGGCGTGGAAGCGCGTGATTGATCAGTTTCCAGTTGACCAGGTCACGGGAATGGAGGATCGGCAAACCGGGGGATGCGTTGAAACTGGATGCGGTCATGTAGAAATCGTTGCCGACACGAACCACATCGGGATCCGAATAATCGGCATGCAAGATGGGATTGGTATAGGTGCCGTCGCCGTTATCAGCTACCCAGACCTGAGACACGTACGGTTCGGTTTGCTGTGCTTCGGCAGGAGCTTCCAACCCTGTCAGGAACAAGAGTCCAAGGCCCGTAAAAAGTGCCTTGAAACCCGTAGAATGATTTAGAAAAGTGCGATGGGATACAGATACCGACATGGTTACATGCGCTTTGGGTGGGTGATGACCTTTGCGTGGGCCGGTCACTAAAAAATAACGGCTGCACGCATTGTCTGAGGGTGGCCAGACAACGCGCACAGCCGTTCATTGCTACGTTATGTCACTGCTTTGCTTTTGGTTACTTAACAAGCATCATCTTCTTCACTTCACTGAAACTGCCTGCCTGAATTCTGTACAGGTAGATTCCGCTTGAGAGTGAAGAGGCATCGAAAGTCACCGTATGGCGACCGGCTTCGTAGTTGCCCTGTACCAGTGTAGCCACTCGCTGTCCCTGAATGGTGAAGACATCGATGGAAACATTTGCCGGCTCAGGAAGGCTGAACTGGATATTGGTAGCAGGGTTGAACGGATTCGGATAGTTTTGAGACAGCGCAAACTCATCCGGGATTTCGGCGATCTCATCAGCATCGGTCGGTTCCACAATATGAACCTCGACATGATCCACATGAATGATCGCACCGTCGTTCTTCTCCATATTCAGAGCCACGGCATAGCGCAATCCGTGCTCTTCATCATCAGCGTTGGCGGTATGGCGATAGGTATACTGCGTCCACTCGTCATACAAGTCAACTTCAACACCTGGATGGCCTGGATAACGGGCCCAGTCGCCGCTTTGAGGCAGACCGAGGTAGAGGTTTGCTCCGCGCTCGTTGTTATCGGCCTTAATCCATATCGACACTTCGAGCTCATCGCCTTCCAGCACATGGAACGGCTCGTTTACCAGTTCGACTTCCCAGTCGTTGGTCGTTCCGTTCCAGACACCGAAGTCAACCTTCAATGCATGGTCACCATGGTAGACTTCATCCGTAACGATTTCAAAGGTTGCGTCACCCGGATTTAGGGTCCAGGCCACGACATCACCCGGTCCGACTTCGCCGGGCTCGGCTCGCTCGAAACTTCCGTTGTAGTTGATCAAATCGCCTACTGCATGTGGCGTTTCGGGTATCGGAGGCATGACGGTCAGCACGCCTGACACGTTCTCTTCACCGTCCCAGAATCCATCCTGGAATCCTCCGTAAACGGTTTCGCCACCGGCAAGCTGGAAAGAGCTCACGTAGTAGTAGGTACCCGGCTCCAGGTCGGAACCGATATCCAGCATGTACTCATGGCCTTCATGCTCGAAATCCGCATTGAATTCGGCATCCAGCCAGGTCCATCCGTCTTCTGTCGGGGCAACATTTTCGGTATTCAGACCAATTTTGGCTACCATGTCATCCGACTCTTCGGGATCATCGGTGAATCCGGGGGCGTGTACCTGGGCATAGACCATGAACTCTTCGCCTTCTCTGATTTCACCGTCAGCGGGCCACTGGAGATTGGCGAATGTAATTTCAGCGCCAACAGGGTAACGGAGGTAACCGTCGATAGTGACGATTTCCGCGCCATCCATCAGGTTCAGGTCGAATTCGTTGTTAAACTCGCCCCGTACCAGACGCAGTGTTTCAAGGATAGTGATATCCCGTGACTGATCGACGCCGGCTTCGTTGTCGATAACCAGGGTTTGCACTGCAAGCGGCAGTGTGAAGCTGGACTGCTGCCGCTCGGTTCCGTTGAAGACATAGGTTGCGTTGCGGGGTATTTCGGTTCTGGCATCGGTCTGGATGTTGGCATCAAACCCTTCCGGATGGGAGGTCGCCAGGGTTCCACCTTCATGGAGGATAAACAGATCATTGCCATCAATTTCACTGTATCCCATATCCAGGTATGCCCCTTCGAGAACCTCAATCGGGAGGTTGTCGATATCAACTTCATCGGCAACGGTCAGATACTGAACCGTATCCTGTCCGGCAAAGACGAAGTTGGATCCGCTTCTGGGGTTGGAGTTTTGGGTTCCACCGCCCAGCATGGTCAGGCTGCCCTCATACAGATACCAGCGGGTGGTACCGTCGCCGCTCTGGGATCCGCGGGTAACCGAGAAGTTTGTTGCATTTTCCCCTACATAGATGCTGCCGTAATGGTGCACTTCGTAGGTGGTCTGAGCATTGCCGGATCCATGACTCGTAAAGGTACCGGCATCCACGAATACATCGCCGAGAATAGTGAAGATGGCCTCGCCCTGGAACGGTGCCCCTGTGAGAGACCACCGGTTGTTGGCGGTGTTCTTTACATGGATATCACCGGAAATCGTCACATCATTCAGCTCCAGATTACCGCGGTTTGCCATATTCGGGGTATCAAGAACGATGTTGTGATAATTCTGATTGGTGTTGGATGCGTTTTGTTCGATCATGCCGGTAAACATGATGGTTGAGCCATCCAGCCACTCGGCATTCGGAACGGTGCCGCCGTTTCGGGCGTGGTCATAGACACCATGGTTGCCGACGATCATCTGGCCGGAACCATCTGTCCGTATCTCACCGTAGTTGATAATTTTGCGCTCGGTGTAGAACTCGTTCCCGTCGGCGACTTCAACGATGGCAGAATCCGGAACTATGAGATTTACCATACCGGTGAATGAGGTCTCTCTGCTGATATGTACGCTTTGAGCAACCTGTCCGGTGGTATCGGCAACAAACGTGATATTACCGAGGTCATCGTTATGGGAATCCTGCAAAGTACCGCCGTCAACCCAGAGATCGCCATTCAGATGGACGGATACGTGTCCGCCACTGCCACGGCTCGGAGCGAAATTGGCGCCTTCATGGACGATCAGATCACCTCCGATATTGAGGAAATAGGTCTGGGCTCCGCCGGATCCGGTCATCGTTGCCTGTCCGCCTTCGACGATCAGACTTCCTTCGATATTGACCGTCACATCGGAATCGGCGCGACCGGCCCAGGTCATGTGGAAGCGACCGCTACCGGTGTTGACAACACGGACATCACCGCGGATGGTGTTTTGTTCCGCTCCCCAACCCACATCAATGTTCTGAGCCTGGTTCGGGTTGTCCCAAACGAAGTTGTAGAAACTGCGGTTGGCGCCGGAGGGATCATCAGCTACCAGTCCGGTGAACTTAATGGTGGATCCGTCGTTCCAGTTAGCCGGGGGTACCGGAGGTCCTTCCTGACGGGCATAGACATAGTAGCCGCCGTCATTGATGTCGAGGGTACCATCCAGTTCGACAATTCCGTCTTCGGCTTTAATAAAGGCGCCGTTGACTTCAACATGACTGCCTTCGGCGATAAGGAACTCGTCCTCAAACATGAAATCGGTGTCAGCGGTAACAACTACATGCGCATCTTCTGCTACCGTATAGTTGATGGCACCGGTATAAGAGACATCGGCACCAACGGCAATCGTTTGAGTCGAGGAACCGCCGAATACGAATCCGCCTTCATCGTCATTATTGGAGTTTTGCAGTGTCGCACCATCATCCACGATGAAATCGCCATGGAGTGTCCAGGTTCCAAAACCGCCACCGCCACGGCTGGGCGAGAGGTTGGCACCGTCATGGACGTGAACATCACCCATAACGACAACATTGTAAACGGCTGCGCCACCTGATCCGGTTGTTGCCAGCTGGCCGCCTTCCACAATAACATCACCTTCGATTGTCGTGGTGGTTCCGTCGCCATCGCCTGCATCATGGAAATGAACACGTGCCGAACCGCTGTCAATGATTCTCATGGTTCCGCCAATAGTGGCATCACCCCATCCGATATTGATATTTTGGGCCTGACCCGTGCTGTTCCAGGTGAAGTTGTAATATTCCTGGGCGCGGTTACCGGGGCCGTGTCCGACATAGCCGGTGACAAGCATCGTCGATCCTTCATTCCAGTTGGCGACCGGGATCGATCCACCGTCGCGGGCGTGCTCGTAGGTACCGCCGTCGTTGATGTCCAGAACTCCTTCAAGTGCAATTACGGCGTCTTCTGCGCCTATCAGCGATCCGTCTACATCAACATGACCGCCTTCGGCGATAAGGAGCTCGTCCTCAAACCGGAACTCGGTATCGGCCGCGATCAAAACATGCGCGGTTTCAGCTACAGTAAAGTTGATGGTTCCCGTGTAGGAGACATCGGCACCGACTGCTGCCGTCTGTAGTTCATCACCGGCAAATACAAACCGGGCCATATCGTCGTTGTGGGAGTCCTGCAGGGTAGCACCATTTTCCACGATGAAATCGCCGTACAGATCCCATGTGGCGAATCCGCCGCCACCGCGGCTCGGGGCCAGATTGGCTCCGCTGTGCACATGAACATCGCCCATCACCTCTACATGATAGGTGGCTGCACCGCCGGAACCGGTGGTGGTAACCTGACCTCCTTCAACGATCACATCACCCATAATGGTAATGGTGTTTTCGTCACCGCTGCCGGCATCGGTAAAGTGGAAACGAGCCGACCCGGTACTGAGAACGTGGATCGAGCCGCTGATAGTAACTTCTTCCCATCCGAAATTCAGGTTCTGCACCTGCTCGGGGTTGTTGTACACAATATTGTAAAATTCCTGTGAACGGTTGCCGGGGCCGTTGCCTACATAACCGGAGAGGATAAACGTCGATCCTTCATTCCAATTGGCGACAGGGATGGATCCGCCGTCGCGGGCGTGCTCATAGGTACCTCCGTCGAAATCGAGCGTGATACCATCGGCTATGCCAAGGCTGCCACCTTCACCGACCTCTTCGCCTTCAACCGTAATGGAGCCGGTTACGGCCAGATCGGCATCCAGCACAATATCGTGTCCGTCCAGAATAGTGATGGTGGCTTCGCCTCCGGGCACCTCAGTAGCGGCACTCCAGTCGGTGCCGTCAAAGGTTTCCCAGACCGCCACATCGCTCCAGTCCCCCGATCCTGCGGAGCGGAAATCACCCGCATCCTGAGCCAGCGCGTTTCCCGCCGAGAAAAACAGAAACAGGGTTAATGTTAAGATTTTTGTCACAGTGATTTTCATATGGAACTCCGTTTGTCTTTTTGATGATTTAACCGGTAACTATATTGGTTAAAAGTATGGTAATTACGGTTATCAGTAACGGAAAGACCGTAACTGTTGCTCCTTTGTGCTTCGGTTGTACCTGCATTCACATACATTCACGGCCGGGTTACCGCTCCGTTTTTTGCAATATGAAACGGATATGGCAATGCCGTTGAATGGATAATCATATAAATGGGACGAGCAAGTTCTCAGGTTACGTGACACCCACTCGACATTTCACGTTCGTCTCTTCAATGCTGCGATTTTCTGATGGCAAGATTGTGGAAATCGCCGGCGTCGATGGTGATAAAACCTTTACCTTCGGGAAGATCGCGAATCTGTCCGGCCCTGCTTCGCTCCCATCCCCAGGCAATAAGTGAGGAGTCGGCGCGAATGGCCAGGCTGTGGGTGTATCCGACCGAAATTTCACGGTAACCGCCGTCTGTGGGGGTATCGCTTACTTCGTTGCGGCTGTCCCAGCCCCAGGCAACCATGGTGCCGTCTTCCCGCAGGGCCAGGCTGTGCCGGCCGCCGGCGGATATGGCTACAAATCCTCCTTCTTCCGGAGTATCGTTTACCGAGCCCAGCATGTCGTTGCCCCAGGCCACCACCGTTCCGTCTTCGCGCAGCGCCAGGTTGTGATTCTCGCCTGCCGAAATAGCGATGAAATCGTTGCCACGGGGGGTGTCGGTAACCTGACGGTTCAGGTTCCAGCCCCAGGCGACAATATAACCCTCCCGATGCAGGGCCAGGCTGTGGGTCCCGGCGGCTGATATCTGTATGTGCCCTTCACGCCGGGGAATTCTGCCCGCCACAATGGATCGGTCGTCTGTGATATGGGGATCCCATCCCCACTGTATCACGGTTCCGTCTTCGCGCAGCGCTACGTTGTGGTTATGTCCGGCCGCAATGGCGATGAAGTCGTCCTCTCCGGGCGTATCCCGAACTTGCTGGTCGGTATCGCGACCCCAGGCAGCCAGGGAGCCGTCGCTGCGCAGGGCCAGACTGTGGCGAAAACCGGCGGCAACGGCTACGAAGTCATCGCCCCCGGGCAGGTCACTTACCTGGCCGTTGGTATCATCGCCCCATGCAACAAGATATCCGGTGTCCAGGCCGGCAAGCGGATCCCCCGTCCGGACACCGGACGCGAAAAATGCCAGGTAAATCAGTATAATTAGAATGGCCAGTGCGACTGCGACAGGGAGCAACCGGCGTAGATTGAGTTTCATCATAATTTCAGGAAATACTGATGGGACGGATCGCCGTTATTACCGGATCCGGCCCGATGGGCTATAAAGAGACCGGCAAGCGCCGATTTGATCCAGTATAACAAGCCCGCCTGCCAATGGAAACGCAGACAGGAAGGTTTGTTACAATGCGGTCCGGATGCGGGGGTTGTATAACGTATGGGGCACAGGACCATAAGTGATATTATCATATGTGAAAATGACACTATTTGACCAGCATCATTTTACGCGTCTGGGTTACCTGGCCTGCATGCATGCGGTACAGATAGACACCGCTTGAAAGCCGCCCGTCCCCGAAGCGCACCGTATGGGTGCCGGCCGGCCGATGAGCATCGACCAGAACAGCTACCCGCTGACCAATGGCGTTGTAAACCTCAATCCGCACATGCTGATCTTTGTGGAGATCATAAACGATACTGGTCTCGGGATTAAACGGATTGGGATAATTGCTCCTGAGACGGGTTTCCCGGGGGATATCGGCCATAGACGGCTCCGATGCGGTCGCAATCTGTTCCCGGTCCGGGTCGGCCGGGACGTACTCAGGATCGTCTGTAAACAGGATGCGATCCAGCCTGGGTCCGGCTTCAGCGGCTGCCAGGTACAAATGATCATCACCGGAACCGGTGAACGGTGCTGCTTCGGTTCCCGCCTGATCTTCATACAACGCCCAGACCCAGTGGCCGTAATCCATTTCGGAGTCGCTGTAATCAAACTGCCAGGCCGCCAGTTCATCCACCCCGAAGCCGAGGAAAAGGGCATTGGAATCGGGATCCGGCATATTGATCAGCAGCCAGATCCGAACCTCCCCTTCCAGGTCGCTGTGGAAAGAGAGCACTCCTTCATCCGATGCCGAGACCGGGTCATGGATCCCGGAGAGAGCCTCGATATAGGTATACCCTTCCTCTTCCATTTCAACAAGCTGGTAATAGTCTTCAAAACCGACCTGATCGGCTGCCGATTCTGCCAGCACTTCCAGGTAGGTCGGCTCCTGTGGAACCGTTCTGTCGGGATTTGCCGGCACATAATCCGGGTCTTTCGTGAACAGAACACGATCCAGCGCGGCGCCGACATCACGGCTTGCAACTTTCAGCTCATTGTTTCCGGATGCGGTTAGTGATCCGTTTTCCGGCTCGTATTTGGCCCACACCCAGTTCCCGTAATCCTCTGCGTGTTCCGCAAAGTCAAATGACCAGGCCTTCAACTCATCATCACCAAACCCGACAAAAAACGAATTGGCGTCTGCCGAAGGCATGTTCACCAGCAGCCAGATATGAATATCCCCCTCCAGGCCGGTGTTAAACGTAACCTGGCCTTGAGCGGGAGCAGCATCCGGGTCATCGGCGCCTGCGATGGCTTCCAAATATAAAAAGTCAAACTCATCGTTGTACTCCAGTTGGAAGTAGGCATCAAATTCATCCTTTCTGTCTGCCGACTCGGCCTGCACCAGGTGGGAGACGGCAATCAGCTGCTGTGTTTTCCGAATCGCTTCGATATTATTGATGTACTCCTCCAGGTTGGTATATCCGTTACCTTTGCTGTCGATTTGTGCTATTTCGGGATTTTTGGAGTCCAGTCCGTGTTCCCGCTCCCACCAGTCCGGGATTCCGTTACGGTTGGTATCGATCCACTCGGGCATGGTTACCACTTTCAGATCGGGCAGGCCGCCCACCTCATCCTGATGGTCGATGATTCCTGTTTGCCACCATCCGGGCAATACGTAGGGTTCGCTTTCACCCAGGATCTCCGAGCGGTGGTGGTTGATCACTTCCTTGACTACCAGCGAGTCGTGCAGGTCGCGGATATGTGCACCGGCGTTTTCAACCACCCAGCCCAGTGCCTCGAAGGCGGTCAGTGTGGTTACCGAACCGGGATCGAACTCCTGCTCCTGTTCGTGATGATCCCTGTTTACGAAAAAGCGCGCGGTCAAAATAGTGCGCCACTGGTCGTCGGGAATCTCGTCGATCAACACATTCCCGTCGATATATCCCTGGCTGCCGCTGCTGTTTTCCTCAAGGCTCCAGTCGGTCAGCAGATAGTTGTTGACAATGTTGTACCGGGTGATGCTTTCATCGTCGTTATTCCTGCCCCGCCCCTGATAAATCACATTGTTTCGGAAGTCCATAAGCACACCGTCCGGATCCGTGTGCGGATCCAGATAGTTCCCCGGCCGTGGCACCCGGGAGTCGTGGTTGGCCCACAAATTGCGCAGAAAGCTGTACCGCGCCCCGTGACGTCCCCTGACCAGTGCTCCGTAAGCCCGCTCTTCTTCCGGGTGGAGCGATAAATGCAGCGGTTTTGCCAGCATACCGTTCTGAAAGGTCACGTTATCGGCGAACGTGACTCCGAGATTGCCGTCCACGCCCCAGGTCACGGTAACATGGTCCATGATCACATGATTGCTTCCGCGGGTGCGGAGCATCCATTCATCACCGCGATATTCGTCTCCTTCCCCGTGCCGGAACCGCATGTGCCTGAGAATCACGTCGTGGGTTCGGATATCGACCTGCCGGTTGGCGATGGTAATTCCGTCGCCGGGGGCGGTTTGTCCGGCAATGGTTATATACGGATGAAAAATTCTGACCGGGGTTTCCAGCTCAATGGTTCCGGAGACATCGAAAATGATGGTTCTCGGGCCTTCCGCAGTCACGGCTTCCCGAAACGAACCGGGACCGCTGTCGTTCAGATTGGTAACCCGCAACAGCTTCCCGCCCCGTCCACCGAACGAGTAGGCGCCGTAGCCTTCTGCTCCGGGAAATGCCGGCACTCTCGGCCCGTGTGTCGCGTACTCCTGCGGCGGCAAGGGCGTGTTGCTATACTGGCGCCACCGGTCGGTTGTCTCAATCATGTTTTCCCGGACACCTTCATCCCCCCACAGGGCAGGCGGGATATCCGGATTGCCGGATGCCGCTGCGGGATTCAGCACCATCCAGCAAGTCATCAAAACGGTTAATAAGGAAAAGGAGAATAACCGGGCATTTCTTTGGTATTGACTGGAATTCATATGAGACCTCGACGGGATTCTATTTTCAACACGACAACATTCATCCGGGTCGCTGGGTTGCTGCAGGTAACCGGACATGTAAATCAGAAAAAAAACGTCTGTGCGGCTGCAATGAGCTGCACAGACGTTTAATTGGGTACTGCTGTAATCATTAATCAGAACTTACTTGACCAGCATCATGGTCTGTGTTTGGGTACGCTGACCCGCCTGAAGCCGGTAAATATAGGTTCCGCTTGCCAGGTTGGTCGCATCGAACGTGACCAGGTGCGATCCTGCCTCACGGTGTTCGTTCACAATCGTGGCGACCCGCTGTCCGATCACGTTATAGACAACCAGCGATACGTGAGCCGCTTCGGGCACTTCATACCGGATATTGGTTGCAGGGTTGAACGGGTTCGGATAGTTGTTGTGCAGATGGAAGCGGTAGGCCTGTTCCGTCGGATTCGCACTGGTAGGCGGGCTCTCAGGGCAGCCGTCCGGGAAACGCACACTGTGGTACGATACCGGATAGGTTGTTGCCGCAGTAGCCTGCATGCCATCCAGCCAGTTTTGGTAGGAAGCGTCATCAGGGCCACACAGACCGGTGCCGTCGTATTTCATCACCCGCATGAAGCTGGCATTGGTAAACGCCATGGGTATTTCGCCGGTCAGCCCTTCGTTGCCTGAAAGCACCAGTGCCTCAAGCAGGTGCAACCCTTCGGCGATATGTCCAGCCTCGGCAAGGACTTCCGGTATTTCACCGGTGAGCTGGTTATACGCCAGATTCAGGGAATCAAGCTGCTGGATATTCCCCCATGATGCGGGGATGGACCCGGTAAAATTATTCTCGTCAAGGGCGATGGTTGAGAGCGTAAGCGCCAGGTCACCCTGACCAAAATACTCAGGAAGCTCGCCGCTGATACCCAGTCCTGCCAGGCCGATATTCTGAAGATTCCGGAAGTTGGTGATCCACTGCGGAATTTCATCTACCTGCAAGCCGGTCCGCGAAAGATTGAGCACGGTCAGGCTCTTGTTGCCCAACCAGGTGGGGAGCTCGCCGGTCAGGTCGGGATTGTCCCTGAGGTTCAGCACCGACAGGTTCAGGTTATTGAGATTATTCGGGATGCTGCCTGTCAGGCCCACACCGGCAAGCTGAAGGTTTTCAATATTTCCCATCATGGCGCCGATGAAATTGGGGATCGGCCCGATGGTCATATTGGGACAGTCGATGATTCTGAAATCCTCGAGTCCATCGGCCAGCTGAAACTGATCGGGGATGGTGCCTTCAATATTCAGGCTCTGGAGCCAGATGCGTGTGATATTGTCCGGCATGGCGAGATTCGCGGGGATATTGCCTGTCAGGTCCAGGTTGAACAGTTCAATATCCTCAAGAGTAGGAGCGGTACCCATCCATTCAAATGCGCTAAAGTCACCTGACCACTGTCCGCCGTGAATACGGATTCTGCGCAGACTCGGCATATCGGAGAGGTCGGGGATATCGAAAAAGGTTTCGCCCGCGCCGATTTCGTCTTCAATTCCTCCAACGACAAACTGTTCGAGGTTCTCCATCATAGGCATCCATGAGGGGAAGGAACCGGTTCGGTTGGTGTTCTGGATCATGAAACGAACGAGGGTTTCGCTCCAGGCATCACCGATCCAGTCGGGGACGGGACCTGGATCCAGATTATTATTACCGATACGATAGTACTCCATCTCATCGATATGCGACCAGTCGGGAATGGGGCCGGTCAGCTGAAGATCATGGAGATAGACCTGGTTCAGCGACTGCATACTTTCGTCCACCTGGGGAATCTGACCCTTGATCAGGTTGGCATCCAGGAAAATTCTCCGCAGCACGGGCCATTCGCCATTGGCTCCAAGGACTGCCGGCATCTCGCCGGTCAGGTAGTTTTGCCGGACGCGGAACTCTTCCATTGTGGGCATCACGGCAAAATCCTCCCAGGGGACGGCGCCGGTCAGGATATTGGTTCGGATGAGCAGTTCTTCAAGGCGCGCCATTCGCGCGATCTCCGGAGGAATGGGTCCGCTGTGCAGATTCACATCCGATTTCCAGAACCATACGTACTCCAGGTCCTCCATTTCGGGCGGAAACGGACCGGGCACACGCATGTTGTTTCGGGGCATATCAACGGATGTGACCCGCCATTCGCCGTCGGCTACTTCTTCGATTTCATCGATGCCAATCCAGAACGCGACCTGATCCACAAGCCATCCGGAGTTGTCGCGCCACTGGTCACCGTTTGTGGAGTTGTAATAGGCCACCAGCGCCAGAGAGTCCTTTTCATGGACTGATGCACCGGTTTGCTGAAACTCGGCAATATTCAGTTGTTTTCCACTCAGACTGATAATTCTTGCCTGCCCATCCGCCCTGTCGGCCATGGAGAGGGAGAACAGAAATATCAGAGGCAGGCAAGCGGCCATCCATCGAAAGCAGAATGCTCCCCGGAATGTATGCTGCCCTGAACGTTTCCGTTTGTTTGTATTTGTGTTCATAACGGCTCCTTTTGTTTTAGTGATTCCGGCCCAACTGCAAGCAGCTTTCATCAGGCCGGGCAGGTTAATTGTTTTTTTATAAAAGTTTCTGCCAGTGTCACATTGAAAATTGCGGAGTCACTTTTTGGATAATGCCCATTTGGTAATCGCCGCATTGGCTGTATCCTGTTTCAGCATAAGATCATAATCGGTATCTCAGTCCGGCGGTAATGCGCCGGCCCCGCAGTGAAGAGGTGGACGGATAGTAATCGCGATCGTAGTAGTAATTGATGCTTCTGTTATTCAGAATATTGGAAGCATCCGCCCAGATCTGGAAGTTTCCGGTGACCCAGTATCGCATGGTGACCGAAAGGTCATTGGCCGCATCGTTATACTGGTCGAAATAGACACGGTAGTCGCGACGGATCTCCGGAACAAAACGGCCGTCGCCATACGAGGAGATGGACGGTGCCGCCCACTGATAGGATATCTGGGTAAAGAAATCATTGTAGCTGAAGTCGAGGCCGAGGTTCACTACATGGGGCCTTTGATTGGTGAGAGGTGTGATCTCCTTGTAATCCGGATCCACACTTCTGCCGAAAAAGGAGAGCAGGTCGGCAAGGCCATGGGTGTGGTTTTGCCGTACGTCCCCTTCGGCGTCGCGGTCTACATCAGCGATCGACTGGGTGTAGGAGTAGTTGGCGTAGAGCCCGAGATTCCTCATAACTCCCGGGAGGAAATCCAGCCGTTGCTGCCAGGCGATCTCCACACCGTACACGGTGGCCTCTTCTCCGTTCCGGAAGCCGACACGCTGCCAGCCTGCGAATTCCGCTTCGTCAAAGTCATCGTCCTCGTCATCTCCGATCCGCTCGGTAAAGGAGTAGACAAAATCCGAAAGCTGCTTGTAGAACAATCCAAAGGTAATTTGTCCGACGTTCATGAAATAGTGCTCGAACATGAAGTCGTAATTGTTGGATAGCATCGGCTTTAGATTCGGGTTGCCCTGTTCGATGCGCCGGCTGCTGTAATCCCGCATGATGTAAGGGCTGAGCTGATCGAAATTGGGCCGTCCGATGGATCGTGAGTAAGCCAGCCGGATATTGGTCATGCGACCCAGTCCGAAGACCGTCTGCAGGTTCGGGAAGAGATTGGTGTAGCGGTTGGTGCTGCTGATATCCGTTGCACCGCGGAAGTTGCCATTGGCATCGATGGTACCTTCACGGCCCTCGTAGTGGGTATAGGTATGTTCCACGCGCACACCGCCGAGAATGGTTATCCAGTTGAATTTCACATCGGCCATACCGTAGGCGGCGAAGGTATGCTCCTGGGCGTCATACTCGGATGTTTCGGTGCTCAGCGCCCAGGTTTCCATATCGGCCCGGAAGCTCGGCGCCTGGTGGATATAGAAATCGCGTGCGGCCGGAAGGTCGATCATCCACGGGATCATGTAAGTGGTGTGATCTCTGTCGAAGATATTCCAGCTGGCGTTTTCCATTAATCGAAAATCCTGTATGGTGAGGTTCGACCGGTAGTTGCTCGCCAGTATTTCCCCGGAACCCCGCATAAACCTCATGGAGGAACTGCTCCCGAATTTCATGGTCCCCATTACATAAGGAACCTCGACATCCAGGCTCACCTTGAAATCGTTGTCTATGACCTTGTTTTTATGATGATCGAGGCTGCCGCCATCGTCGGCGTGTCTCAGGGCGCTTGGAGAAACCGTACGGTTTTCACTCCATGGAGCGATATCCACTTTCGGCTCCCAGCGGTCTTCGAGATCGAAGATGAATTCGTGCCGCGAGTGGGTATGGAATCCGAAGCGGTACTGGTCGTCGGTGAACCGGCCATGGCCCCATCCCAGAGAGTATTCCAGATCGAAACTGTCAAAGCGGTGCCGAGCGCCGGCCTGAACGGTGTATTGATGGATGTCGGCCTCATCCAGGCGGGCGTTGTATCGAATGGTTCCCTGGTTTTCGGCATCCGGACCGGTCCAGGAGGGATCTCCCGTGTGATAGGGGCTCTGATAGTTCGCAACTCTGGGCAGGTAGTTCATCCCGTGCCGGGTGCGTTGTTGATCCTGGTAGTTGAACATTCCCTGGACATGGAACGTAGTCATGTCGGTGGGCTGAAATGTCATCTGCAGTCCGGCTCCGTAGCGGTCACGAATGTTGAAATCCACCTGGTTGTTCAGGGAGGAGATGCGGTCGCGGATGATGGAATCGTCAAAGTCTTCATCAAAAATATAAGCCGGAAGCAGTGCCTGATACTCTTCGGAGTAGTTATCGCGGTTTACGGTCTGGAATGACCGGGGCGGAGCCCAGTTGACACTGAACGATTCGGTGGACTGCGGGTCCCGCTGATAACTCATATTGAATCCGAATGAAAACTGGTCGTTCGGCGAATCCACATAACTGAACGATCCCCGGTATTCCGATCCGGCATAGGGCAGATACCGGTCCTGGAACCCGCCACCGGCCCGGATGTTGATTTCCCGCTCTCCTCCGACCGGCCGGCGCGTGCTAATTTCGATAACCCCACTCAGGGCATCGGCATCCATATCCGGGGTGATCACTTTCACGACATCGAGTTCCTGAACCATGTCGGCCGATATGGTACTGAGATCGACACTCCGGTCACCGCCGGTAGACCCCATCCGCTGGCCGTCCATGGTAATATTACTTGCTCCCGCTCCCACACCACGGATGTTGGCTCCGCCGTGGCCCATTCCCGCTACCCGGGATAGCGCTCCGGCTACCGTATTGTCTCCGAAGGCTTCAATCTGTTCATCCGAAATAACGCTTCGGATGTTGGTCGACTGACGCTGGCGGGTCAGGGCGCGCGACTGTCCCCGCTGCCGGGCGACAATCTGGACTTCCTCGCCCAGAAAGTGTTCGGGTTCCATCCTCACATTCACACGAACCCGTTCGCCGGGTACAACCGTCACCGGCACTTCCTTACTGCGGAATCCGATGTAGCGGAATTCCAGTATCTGTTCTCCCTCGGGGACGCGGCGAAGCACATACCGGCCATCGACATCACTGGCCGCCCCGATGTTCATACCCTGAATCAGGATATTCGCGCCGATCAGCGTCTCGCCGGTATCCGCATCCCTGATTTCCCCGGAGACGGTTCCTGTCTCCTGTGCCATTGCCGCAGGCAGCCAGGGTCCGGCCAGGCCGGCAAGCAACAATACGCCTATTCCTACTGTCACCCGCCCGAGTCGCTTCAGCAAAAGGGCATGAGAGCCTTTGCGGGTAATCCCATCCTTGAGAGCCATTTTATTCATCTGTTTAAAAATTTTGATCACAAGATCACATTGAATGTCCATGACGTATTATTTCAGTTTTTTGTTTCCGGAGCCATGCCCGGTCATGGACGTAGCATATGGTGACCTTCGGTTCATCTGTTTATCTGATCAGTTAGTGACATTACACCCTGTTTTTGACGGATCCGGGTTGCTCAAAGCGTATAGCGAACACCCATTCTGACACCGATGCCGTCTCTGTAGTCGATAGCCAGGGGATACAGATCCCGGCTGTGAGCAAATCTCTTCATCTCCGTATTGAGCAGGTTGAAGCCATCCGCCCAGAACTGGAAATGCTCCGATATCCGGAACCGGAAGGATGCCGACAGGTTGGACCATCCGTCTTCATAGGCATCCAGATAGACCGGATTCTGCCGGTTTACCGAGGGAGCCATCACCGGGGTACTGCCGTAGCTGTACAGATACTCGTCCGTCCAGTGCCAGGCTACTTCCATATCAAAACGCCCCCTGTTGTATCCCAAAGCCACATTTACAGTATGTGCACTTTGGTGGGGAAGACTGATTTCCTCGCCCCTGTCGTCCGGCTGCCAGCTGGAGTCGGTCCAGGTGTAATTGGCTCTGACATGCAGAAATCGCATGAAGCCCGGCAGAAAGCCGAGATGCTGCTGCGCACTCAGCTCCAGTCCGTAGAGCGAGGCTTCATCGCTGCTGTTGCGATAGGTCCGCTCCGTCCACTCCATTCCGTTATCATCTTCGGTAACCCGGACGGATTCCACCATCAGTCCGGAGATATTCTTGTAGAAAAGACCCATCTCGACCGTTCCTGTCTGTGAAACGGCATGGGTAATGTAGAAATCGATGTTATCCGAAAGCATGGGTTCCAGCTCCGGGTTGCCGCGGTGGATGATGCCTGCAGCCGGGTTATACAGTTCAAACGGAGCCAGCAGATGGAAATCGGGCCTGATAATAGAGCGTGAGTAAGCGGCTCCGATACGGGTATCGCGGCCCGGGAGGCCGGTCTCGGCCTGGAGGTGGGGAAACAGGTCGGTGTAACTTGCCGTCACCTCGCTTTCCCGCGTCTCGGTGTGCTCGCCGTCATCGTTGAACAGTACTTCCCTTCCGTCATAGGTGGCTTCCGTATGCTCAACCCGCAGGCCGGTCAGGATATTCAGCGGTCCAACATCCAGCGAGACCATGGCAAAACCGGCGTACACCTGTTCCAGGGCATCGTGATTCCGGATGTCGGACAATGCCCGTTCCTGATCGTCATCTTTGGTAAAGGTTGGCCGCTGTGACCGCAAAAACGAGCGGGCATCCTCGGTTTTGACCAGCCAGGGTATGGTGTAATCACCGTTCATCACCCCTACATTGCGCTGATCCAGCATGTTGAAGCGCTCCATCCGCAGTGTCCGCTGATTGACAAAGCTGCTTTCCCGGTAAGTGGCCTCATGATTTTTGAGCATCGCGCTTGCACCTGCAACGGCCTCTCCGAATTCGAACGGAATCCTGAGGGAGGCATCGCCCGAAAACGTGTGGTCGCTGTAATCGCCGAGCGCCCGTTCAAATTCCTGGCCGATGATGAAATTCCGGTTGATGGAGCCGTCGTCCAGGACCAGGATATCCCTGCCTACGATCTGCATGAATGGGCGGGAACGGTCCTGCATGTCAATGTTCATGTCGATCTCATCGAACAGGAACGGGAACCGGTAATCGGCCACATCGGTAGCCGTGTGAGACCATCCGGCGTTGTACTGGAGCTCGACCGAGTCAAAGCGGTGCTTTCCGCTTCCGCTGACGTGATATGTCGACGCATCCATTTCCACACGCGAGGCGTCGTGCAAATAGTAACTCTGCAGGCCGGCAGCACCGGTTTCCTGCACACTGACCCAGTCACCGCCGGCATGGCGGCTGTCGGTATGCCGTTCCGTCGTGCGGGTAATGGAGTGTGCCGAGGCCCGCAGCCGGTATTCTGTCATTTCATCAGGCTGGTAGTAGAGCTGGAAACTCCCTCCCATCCGGCTGTTCTCCATGGTTTGCATACCGGTGGCATAGCTCTCCAGGACATCCACCGGACCATTTCCAAAGTCTGCGGAATCAAATTCATAGCCCATCAGATCCACGCCGCTGTGGTCGTACTGGTGGTTGACCTGCACAGAAATGCCCAGATTGTCCCGGATCATCTCCCGAAATGTGGCGGCAAACCGGCTGCTTGGACCGGTGAATCCGAAATAGCGGGTATTGGCTCCGCCACCGGCGATAATGGAGACGTTACGATTTGATACCATCGGTGATGGCGTCAGCAGATTGATGGTTCCGCCGATTCCAGCGGCGTGCATGTCCGGGGTGCGGATACGGATCACTTCTACGGCGTCAATCATGTCGGTGGACATGGTGGTCAGGTCGAAGGTCCGGCCGCCCTGCCCCGAAGTCGCACTTTGAACACCATCCACGGTAAGATTAAACAGGTTTCGCCCGGCACCCCTGAAATTAAACTCGCCCTGCCGTCCGCCCTGCATTCCGGCAACACGAAGCAGTGCTTCAGGCACCGTATAGTCTCCATGTCTGCTCAATTCGTACACTGCAAGCGCTTTTTTCCTCTCCGTAAAAACCTGCGTATCGTGTGAACCGGGCTGTGAATCCGGTCCGGCCGCTTCAGACCCGGTCACGGTTTCCGTTGTGCCGGCAATCGGTATGGCCCCATCATCAGCAAAAAAGTCTGAACCGGCGGATGCCGTCGTCATCGCAAAAAGAAGAGCAAGCATGACCGGAACCGCCTTTGCGCTTCTGTGAACCGAAGCCGCTTTCAGTGAACCGCGGAACGCCTGTCGGCCTGCCGCCTGCTCGCCTTGCTCTGCTGAGTTAACGTTATATTTCATCTATTTGACAATTTTTAGATTCTTGCGTCTGACGGGGTATTCTTGTCTGAATCTCCTTTATGGCATCCGGACTCACTTGCAAGAACATCCTCATCAGCGGATTCTACTTTGAAATAAGAGCTTACATGAAAAAAGTTATCGGTAACTAAAACTCACCAAAAGAGGCCGTCCGCGTATTGTTCTTCCGGGGCTATACCAGTGAGACGAGGCATACGGGAGGCTTCGTGACAGATAATTATGCTGGATTAATCGGCGTGCCGGCATGACTGGTTATCTATCCTAAAACGTATAATTAAGGCCGAGCCGGATGGTCTGTCCGTCCCGAAGCGTCATCAATTCGGGATAGAGGTCACGTGAGTCCCTGTAGGTCCGGATCTCCTGATTGAGCAGGTTGGATGCATCCGCCCATAGACTAAAGTAATCCGAAATACGGAACCGGACAAAAGCGGACAGGTCCGACCACCCGTCGCGATATTGGTCAAGGTACATCGCTTCGCTGCCGAGCGACGGTGCGAGACGAGGCTCATCGGCATATTCCCGCAGCACTTTGGCGGCGTGGTAGAAAGAGAGCTGTGCATCCACCCGGGCCTGAGAGTAACTGAGAGCCACATTCAGGACATGCGGACTCTGAAACGGCAGGGAGAGCTCTTCCTCCCGGTTCGCGGGCTGGTACTCGGACTCGGTCCATGTGTAGGTGGCATACAGTCCGAGATTCTCAAGCGGACCCGGTAAAAATCGCAGATCATGGCGCCATGACAGTTCCACACCATACACGGTTGCCGACTTGTCGCTGTTTACAAAGGTTCTTTCGGTACCGCTGATCACCGTTTCCTCACCGGCAAAGAGCTCGCTGTCAAAATACGGGATATCCCCCTGGCTGATTTCAATTTGCCGCCGGCTTGCCGTAATAAAATCGGATATCTCCTTGTAGAAGGCCCCTGCAGAAACGGCACCGAGCACCGGATGTACATGCTCGATGTGCAGGTCAAAGTTATCCGACACGACTGACTCCAGAGCGGAGTTGCCGCGGAATATGGTCGTATCCCTGGCGGTTGTCAGTTGGAAGGGAGCCAGATGGTGGTAGTCGGGTCGCTGATGGGTCCTGGAGTAGGCCAGTTGCACACGCAGTCCTTCGATCGGCTCCAACCCAATACGGGCGTTCGGAAAAAAGCTGGTGTAACTGCCGGAGCTGGTGGTATCTTCGGTGGAGCTGTACAGGCCAAATCGGTTGTAGAAAACGGCCCGGCCGTCGTAGGAACCCTCGGTGTGTTCAATCCGGAGCCCGCCCATCAGGGTCAGCATACCGAGCTCAAAAGTTGCCATTCCATACCCGCCATAGATCTGTTCATTGGCCCGGTAGTTCCAGATATCGGATTCACGGTAGAAGAGCTCCCGGTCGTACGACATGTTCGGAAGGGTGGAATGGAAAAAGCTGCGAGCGCCATCCGAATCGAGAATCCAGGGCAGCTGGTAGTCATCATCAAACACATGGGACGACAGCGGGTTGTTATCGTCGAAGCTGGAGTGGTTCAATCCCGCGATCCGGTAACTGTATTTCCGGTAGGCGCCCTCCTCATTGGCATCCTTGACACGCAACAACGCGGAAGAACCCACTTTTACGGAACCCATGTTATGGGGAATTTTCAGGTCCAGTTTTCCCGTAAAATGGTTATCCAGATGATGGTTGACGATATAATCCATGTTCTGCAGGGTGAGATTACGTCTCAGCGGCGCGTTATCGACCGGTTCCATGGAGGGACGGCTCCGGTCGGCCATATCTATGTCAAAGGCCAGCCGCTCAACATGAAACGGAAAGCGGTAGTCATCTTTTTCGATGATGGAGCGGGACCAGCCCAGTGTATACGATACATTCATCAGATCCAGGTAGTGTTCTCCGCCCGTCTGAACCATGTAGCGCTGAATGTCCGTGTCATTGAGCTGGAGGTCGGTTGCCAGGCGTCCCTGCGCTGCAGTTGTGACGGCATCCGACCAGTTTCCGTTGGCTGAGCGTGAATATCGGTGCCATGACTCCCGGCGACTATCGTTTGCGAATGCGCCGCGAAGATGAAACATTGCCTGCTCGCCGTGCAGATAGGTAAGCTGGAGGGAGCCTCCCAGCCGTTCATGTTCGTCGAAATAGAGTCCGGGAGCGACACTCTCAAGCACGTCTGTAAATCCGTCTCCGAAATCGGCAGCATCATACTGTGTAGCAAGCGACTCAAGAGCACGGTTGTCGTTCTGGTGATGGAGGTTGAGGCTCAGGAACAGATTTTCCACCGGGTTGTCGGAATAGAAGAAGCTGGCGCGGGTCGCTGGTGAGAGAAAATCGGAATAGCGGGTTTGAAGGCCGCCGCCGGCATGGGCCGAGATGACCCGCTCTTCCGAAGGCGTCCGAAACGTTCGCAAATTCACGACTCCACCCAGGGCTTCGGCATCCATGTCGGGTGTGACCACGCGGATGATCTCCAGGTCACGGATAAAGTCGGCGGAGAAGCCGCCGGGATGTGTGAGGCGGTTGCCCATTCCGGAAGAGGCCAGTCTCTGACCGTCGACGGTCAGGTTGAACCGATTCAGCCCCACACCACGGATACTGAAAGAACCGTCTTGCATGCCATGAACGCCGGGCAGCCGCTTTGCCGCATCCTGAAGAGAGAAATCACCAAAAAGCTCAAGGTCTTCTACCGCTATTACGGATGAAAACGGCTTCGCTGAAGCGTCCCGGGAATTGGCCTCCGCTGCCTGCCATGCGAAAAGCGGCAGGAGAACCAGTGCAGCCATCCGGAAGGCAAGCCCGGTTTTCTGCGGTCTGCAGTTATTATGGCGTTTGCGGTGACAGCGGGCCGCAGTGGCTGATGAAACGTAATCATTCATGAGATCATGTATTTAATCTTGCTGAGAGACAGTAAACAGGTGTGCTGTATATCTTGTGGCAACGGATGTTCGCAGAGATTGAAATAGGTAAAGTAATCGGTTACGTTGATTAAGACGTTCTCCGGAACAGCGGCCGGAAAGCGGTTCCCGATCTAATAGATGAGACGACGTTTTTCTTGCCATCCGTGACAGACGGCCTGTCCCGTTTTTCCGATTTTATCCACCTGTGAGCCCTGCCGGTACCGTTCCAAAATCAATACCCAGAATCAGGCTGAACAGGAAGTAGGTCAGTAGCGTAATCAGAATGGCAAACAGCACATTCAGCAGCATTCCGGCACGGGCCATTTCCGGGATAGTCATTACGTTGCTGCCGTAAACAATGGCGTTCGGAGGCGTTGCAACCGGAAGCATGAACGCGCAGCTGGCGACCACGGCAACAGGTATGGCGAGCAGCAGCGGGTTTTCGCCGATGCCGATAGCCACCGATCCCATAATCGGGAGAAATGCCGCGGCGGTAGCCGAATTGCTGGCCATCTCGGTAAACATAATAATCACCATGGCTACGATCAGGATGATCAGAATCACCGGCCATCCTGCCAGGATACCGAAAAAGCCACCGATCCACTCGGCCAGGCCCGTGCGCTGGATGGCTGCGGCCAGGGTGAGTCCGCCGCCGAACAGAATCAGCACACCCCAGGGGAGTTTTTCGGCTGCCTTCCAGGTGAGCATGAACACGCCCCGTTTCGGATCAACGGGAATCAAAAACAGCAGCAGTGCTCCGAAAATCGCGATTCCCGCGTCACTGATTCCCGGGATTCGGGTTTCGATGAGCGGCCGGGTCATCCACAGGATGGCCACCAGAGCAAAAACAAACGCGATAATCAGTTCGGGCCGTGTCATGCGTCCCAGTTCGGATACCTCTCTGCGGATGAATGCCTGTCCGCCGGGCAGCGTCTGGAAACGCACGGGGAACGCCACATTCACCAGCGCGTAGAATATGAGCGGGAACCCCAGTACGGCGATCGGAACCCCCATAAGCATCCATTGGGCGAAGGATATTTCGATACCGTAGGATTCCTGCACAAAGCCGATGAGCAGCGCGTTGGTGGGAGTCCCGATGACCGTCGCGAGGCCGCCTACACTTGCGGAATAGGCGATCGCAAGCATCAGTGCCACGGCAAAATGGTGATACTGCCGGTGCTCGTCGGGTGTGTGCTCCCCCTCTTTTGTCAGTTGAATGACCGACAGCGCGATGGGCAGCATCATCATGGTGGCGGCGGTATTGCTCACCCACATACTGAGGAACATGGCCGAAACCATAAATCCCGCCAGAATATTCCTGGGACGGGATCCCATCACCTGGATGATGTTGAGCGCGATACGGCGGTGCAGGCCCCATTGCTGCATGGCGATGGCAATAATAAATCCGCCCATGAAGAGGAAGATCATGGGATTGGCATAGGGATTGGCGGCCTGGCCGACATCGGCAATTCCAAGCAGCGGAAACAGTACCACTGGCAGCAGGGCTGTGGCGGAAATCGGTATCACCTCGGTGATCCACCATGTGGCCATGAGCAGCGCGACAGCCGCCGTCCTCCACCCTTCCACGCTCAACCCCTCCGGCGACGGCATCAACAGCATCAACAGAAATATCAGAAGCCCGGCGAACAGGCCGGCCCATTTTGCCGGGCTCACCGGCGCTCCGCCATTGGGCGGCGCTGTCGTTTGGTTCGAGTTGTCGGCGCTGTTTTCAGTGAGGGCAGGCATACATCAAAATGTTATAACACGTATATGGAACCGCTTTTCTGCGTTGGATTGAAATCAATCGATCAGAGCCGCTGTACGGTCAGTCCGCCATCCACCATGAGCACCTCACCCGTGGAATAGGGAAAATCGCCGCGTGAAAGGGAGAGCACCGCTTTGGCGACATCCTCCGGCATTCCCCACCGGGGCTGGACGGTCAGTCCATCGGCGATCAGCCGGTCGTACTTATCGGTGACCCCGGAGGTCATATCGGTCCGGATAACACCCGGACGCACCTCATACACCGGGATTCCATATTCCGCCAGGCGCACCGCCCATATTTTGCTGTGCATGGCAAATCCGGCCTTGGAGATGCAGTATTCTCCGCGCATCGTCGAGACCACCGTCGCTGAGATGGAGCCTACATTGATGATTTTCGCCTCATACCCCTCCTGTTGTTTTTTTTGTCCGACCATCCAGCCGGCGATCACCTGCGTCAGGAAATAGGGACCCTGCAGGTTGATCCGCATGACGCGCTCGAAGCTCTCTTCTGTGGCCTCGAGCGGATCGAGCCGCTCTTTCGGTGCCACGCCGGCGTTGTTGACCAGCACGTTCAGCCGGCCGAAACTCTCCCTCAGCCGTGCGAGGATAGCGTCACGGCCTTCACGGGAGCCCACATCGCCCTGGCAATAGAGAACCCGGGCGCCGGTCTGCCGCAACTCTTCCAGCGCGTCGGAGGCCTGTTCTTCATCACGGACCCCGTTCACGGCCAGGTCAAATCCGTTTTCTCCCAGTTTTCGGGCGATGGCTTTTCCGATGCCCCGGGACCCGCCCGTAATCAGTGCTACCGGTTTCATGAGATCCTCTGTCATCAGGGTTTTCCAAAAAAGGTGTAATAGGGTTGCTGATTGGCCAGACGCCAGAGATAGAGCATCAGCTCGCGCGCGTGGTAATCCCCCCACATACTCGACTCATCGCAGGGGACTTTCCGGCCTTTCGGGATGTTGTCCCAGCCATTGGGCCGGTGGTATATCGAGTGAAGCAGCAGGCCATGGTGATCCGGGGATGTGCTTAGATAGGGCTCCTCCAGCAGCGTTTGGGCCACAAGGAGTCCGGCTTGCATGTAGCGTTCGCCGCTCGCTTCCTCTCCTCGGTTTTTCAGGTAGCTGCCCAGGCGCAGCAGTCCCTGGGCGCCGATGGCAGCGGCGGAACTGTCGACCGGCTCATGGTCATTGTACGGGTCGGCTTTCATGGCCCGGTAATCGCCGAGCAGATGCAGCTGCGGAGCACCGGTATCCCAGTACGGGATGCCGTCGGTCGAGGTATGCTCCATATAGAAATCACAGGTGGCTTTTGCAGCTTTGAGCATCATCGCCTCAATATCCTTCCGTCCGCCGAACGGCTCGAGCTCCTCATCGGCAACCGTTTGCAGAAACTCAAGGAGCTCGGGATAGCCGGCCATGGCCCAGCTAAGCCCGCGGGTCCATGTGGAGAACGGTGAGTAGCCCTGCTGTGAATTGGGGCAGCGGAAGTTACCGTCGTTGGTGTTGAAGACCGCTTCGTGCGCGGTTCGTCCCCAGATATCGTAGGAGTCGCGCCCCTCGCCGTAGTAGATATTGAACTCGGCGGTGGATTGCGCATGCTGGATGAGGCGTTCCAGCAGGGAGATCGGCTCGTCGTGTTCACCGAACAGGGTATGTCCCAGCTTGTGGCTCATGGCCAGGGCCCGGAGGGTCCGTACGGTATCCACGAACAGGGAATGCGGACCGTTGAAGGAGCAGATGAAGCCGCCACCGCCGGCACGGCGGGTCCAGCGCGATGCCTGTACGGCACCGGTGTTCTTCAGCGCGAGTTCATAAAACGCCTTCTCCCACTCGTTTTCCTCGATACGGCCCTCCTGCTGCAGCCTCCACAGCGCGCCATAGGTACTGACATTATTGAAGCCATGGTCGTGCACACCGGTATGGGTTATATGGGGCGCCATCAGATCGAGGGTGGATGCGCGGCCCGACGCCAGGAACTCCTTCTCCCCGGTCGCATCAAATTGCAGGATTTCGGATCCGAACTGAAACCCCTGGGTCCACTCGGTCCATCCGCGGGTGGTGTACTTGCCGTTGATGGTGAAGACCGGAGAACCGCCAGCAGGATCGTATTCATTCCGGATCGCCCGGATCTTTCGGGCGGATTGCTCCCAAAAGCGCTCGAGCGCCGGTTTCAGGGATTCGGGTTGCAGATTGGTGTCAATTATCATAAAAAAGACAGGTTATGATCAGAATTTTTCCCGTTCGTGCGGTAATGACGAACGTGGTTCAAGTATATAAATGTGATGCAGTCCGCCGGTCTGCATGACGGAAGCCGGTGACTGTACGCAGTCGCGTCCCGGCATGTCCTGGCGGGTGTCTCCGGCATCCGGCGACATTGAAACCGGGCCGGGTTTCTACTTCAAATCGTCGATGCTGACCCACCTTCGTTCGTTCCAGGCCTGCAAGCCGGCTTCCGCCAGCTGGACTCCTTTCGCGGCTTCGCGTAAATCCCAGCGGAACGGGGTTCCGTGATGCAGGCTTTTCAGGAACAGTTCCCATTGGATTTTGAACGCGTTGTCGTACGTTTGTGTCGTTGGCATCTTCATCCAGTGGTCGTGGAACGTATGGGGATTCTCGATATCCGGATTCCAGACGGGACGCGGGGTGGCCGAATGAGACTGAATCCAGGCTTCACGCAATCCCGCTACCGCCGAGCCATCGGTACCATCAACCTGGAAGGTGACCAGGTCGTCTTTGCGTACCCGGGTGGTCCAGGATGAGTTGAATTGGGCGACGACTCCGTTTTCCAGTTCAAAAATCGCGTACGCGGCATCGTCGGCGGTGGCTTTGTACGGTTTGCCGTTTTCATCGAATCGTTCCGGGATATGAGTGGCGCCCAGACAGGCCACCGATTTCACATCACCGAACAGATTGTCGAGTACATAGCGCCAGTGGCAGAACATGTCCAGGATAATACCGCCGCCATCCTCCTTTCGATAATTCCAGGACGGACGCTGGGCCGGAACGGTATCGCCCTCGAATACCCAATAGCCGAAGTCGGCTTTCACGGAGAGAATTCGTCCGAAGAATCCCTGATCCCTGAGCAGGGCGAGCTTAAGCAGGCCGGGCAGCCACAGCTTGTCCTGCACCACCCCGTGGCGCACGCCCGCATTTTCAGCAAGCCGGTGCAGGTCCATCGCGTCTTCGGTATTCAGGGCCGTAGGTTTTTCGCAATAGATATGCTTTCCGGCAGCGATCGCCTTTTTCACATTCGCATACCGCTGCTCGGTGGTAAGCGCGTCAAAATAGACGGGGTACTCGGGGTTGTTCAGATAGCTGTCGAGATCGGTTGACCATTCCCGGATGCCTGTCTGTTCGGCCAGGGCCTCCAGTTTGGCGGCATTTCGTCCCAGCAGCACGGGCCGGGGCAACAGCACCTCGTTATTGCCGAGCGTCACGCCGCCCTGTTCCATGATGGGGAGAATCGAACGCAGCAGATGCTGGTTTTTTCCCATCCGCCCGGTCACACCATTCATAATGATACCGACCGTATGGGTTTTGATGGATGTACTCATGTATGTAACCGAAATGGTTTATGATGATAATGATTGATTACGCCATGGATGCCGGGCCTGACAGCGGGTTCACTGACACGACATCGGGAATTTCATTACGACTTATCGGGTGCGTCGGTACATTGCGGCCGGGCACCGTCCGGCAGATCCGGGACATCCACCCCGGCTTTGGGGAGAGTCCCTTCGAGTTCCTGCCGCCAGTGGGCGACATCACCCGCCGGTCCGTAGCAATAGATCATCTTCATGGGCCGCGCACCGGTATTGGTAAGCTGGTGGTATTCTCCCGGGGGGATGTAAACTGCCTGTCCAGCCTTTACGGCCGTCCTCTCCTGCCCGAGACACATCTCCCCTTCACCTTCAAGCACAAAATAGATTTCCTCCTGTTCCTGATTATGCCAGGGGACCTGTCCGCCGTCCGGCTCCAGAACGACCATACCCATGGCAAACTGTTCGGCCTGAATCGGCGATGCGCCTCCAACCACATTGCGGGTGTGGCGCCGGGCGGGGAACCTCCTCCCCTCCATTGTATTAATATCAGCGATGATCATATCGGGCTACCTATGTTGATTACATATCTGTGGCTACGCGGGGACATTCCGTGCTGCCTGGCGGACACGCCCCGAAACCGGGCCGGGCCGCACGCCTTTGGTCAGCCCCTGCTTTTTTGCAAAGCCGGGATCAGCAGTCGGCTGATCAGCAGATAGACGCCGCGGATAATCAAACGAAGGACGGCCAACAGCACATAATACACCACAGACAGTAGCAGAACGATATGCAGCTGCGAAATAAGCTCCGACCATTGCCCGTCGTAGGTGCGAATGGCATAGACATTGGTTAAAAATGCCACTGCCAGCATGATCACCCAGATGAGCACCTCCCTCCAAATGGACGACACCTTGATTCTGATTTCTTTCATAATTGTCGATAGTTAATAATTCGTTGTATTGCAATAAACACGATGCTGCGAGTAACCGTCGGGTACCCGTGATCAGACGAGGTATTTATCCGGCACGGTGATAACGCGATCGCTGTAGGTGGCGTCCTCGGCGGCCAGTGCCCATATGGATGCGCGGTATCCCTCAATCGTAAGCTGCTCCGGGGCTTCCCCTTTTCGGATAAAATCGACGAAGGCCTCCAGGAAAAGCTGTGTTTCATTCATTTCCCAGTCTTCCGAGATAAACTCGCCACCGTAGGCTACCGGTTCCGCCGGAACCCATGTAGCGCCACCGATCGGAATCGTGTCGAAAAGGCTGGATTCAATGCTGTGGATCATCTTGCGGATGGCAGGCGGTGCGGGCGGCTCTTCCCAGAACTCCTTGTTGATTTCGAGATCGGCCATCCCCTTGTTGCCCAAGGCCTGGATCTGTACGCCATTGTGCTTGTTGCTCTGCAGGCAGCTGTAATCAAAATTGGTTCCGTCCGGATACTGGAACACCAGCGAGAAGTTGTCCCAAACCTCGCGGTGATCCTTCCAGAAATTGATGCTGCCGCGGCCGGTGACACTTACCGGCTGTTCGTCGAGCACCCAGTTGGCAATCTGAAGGTGGTGAGAGCAAAGTTCGGTAATCATGCCACCCGAGGATTCCCTGTAGAGCCTCCAGTTGAGCTGGCGGTCCATGTCCGACAACGGCTCGGCATCGTACATGATCCAGCTCCGGTTGCGGTGCCAATGGCCCTTCATCATGGTAATCGGACCGTAGTAGCCGTTGCGGACCCGGTCGATCGCCTCCAGGTATACCGGACTGAACAGCCGCTGATGGCCGATCAGCAGTATTTTATTGAGCCGCACATGTTCGTCGTACATCAACTTGACATCGTCCATGGTCCGAGCCATCGATTTCTCGCAAAACACGTGGATGCCTTTTTCAAAGGCCGCAATGGTTGGGCCTACATGCTTGTGCAGCGGTGTGGAGATAACGACACCGTCCATCTCCACCCGATCCAGCATTTCGCGATAGTCGTAAAACGCAGGCACATCACTACCTGCGATGCGAATGGCATCCTGATAATGGGGTTCGTAGATATCGCACACGGCTGCCACTTCCACATTCAGCCGGTCCTTGAAATCGATCACATTTTCCATCAGTGTACTGCCCCGGTTGCCGGTTCCGATGAATCCCAGACGAATGCGGTCGGACGCTCCCCTACCGGATGGTGCGGGGTTGTTAAAGGCCGAAATCCAGGGCATCGCCGAGGCAAAAGCGGCGGAACCCGCCAGCGTGGAAGTCAGCTCCAGAAATTTTCTTCGGTTGATTTGCATGGTGTTCCGTAATTAATAGTAAGATCCACTGGATCGGTTTAAATAAGTTGTCTTAATGGTATCGCTGATTCAAAACATCGCCTTCTCCGGCACTTCCGGAGCATAATCTGTTTTCACAACATCACAACCGTACTCCTCTTTCACGCTTTTGATCACTTCCTCAGAGGATACAAGAAATGCCGTCGACAGCACTTCGGCTACGACCGGTGATGCCGAACAGACGCTGACCGTCATGCACCGCTCCACGGGATACCCGCTGAACGGATTGATCACATGACGATGGTTGCAAAGTTTGCCGTAATCGTCCACAAAAAAGTTGCTGGATGTGGAGACCGAGGCATCGGTGACATCGAAGGTATGCAGCGCCTGGCCGGGGCTGGAATAATTGTTCAAACCTACACGCCAACAGTCACCGGCCGGATGACGGCCCATGGCCAGTACCGAACTCTCGCCAAAGCTGATAAACGCGTCCTTCACCGAGAAGTCCTGCAGCAGCTTGCGGCACCGCTCAAGGGCATAGCCTTTTCCGAAACCGCCGAGATCAATCTCGAGGGAGTCGTTCTCAAACGCTACGGTCCGTTCGTTTTCATCCAACTGGATTCGGCTCATTCCTGTGGCATCCATCGTTTCATAAAGGCCCAAATCGGCTTGATCGTCAGAAGTTCGCTGTTTCCAGTACTCCAGTACAGGACGCATGGAAATGTCAAAAGCGCCACGAGTTTTCTTAAAAAAAATCCTGCATTTAGTGAGGATGTCAAAAATCTCTTCACTCACCTGCACGGGTTCCTTTCCGGCATTTTTGTTGATGATTGCGATTTCACTGTAGGGGATGAAGCGGCTGAGGCTGCTTTCGACCCGGTTAACCTCCTGCCTGACAACACCGAAAACCCGCTCACCGGCGTCCTCATCCATCCCGGGGAATACCATATGGCAACGGGTTCCCATCGCGTAAAAACTGTTATGATAGACGGCGTTCATGTCTGTTGGAGGTACGGTCTTCGACCGATAGCTGCATTAGTTATTGTTTAAAAAAGCGGCTTCCTAAATAGATTAACCGGTTACTTCAAAGCAATAAAAAAAAGGCTTTCAAAAAAGCCGGGAACACTGGAGCCCTGTGTTGTCGATTCGAAGGAGACCTTGATTCCATCCGGTTGCACAGTACAGGTTCGTTGCTTTCACGTTACCTATAAAAACGGAAAAATTCAACGATAATTGTCGCTACCGGGAGGTGATCAGCCGGTTTCGATGCCCTGTCGTGTCTTCCATTCAAGTGGAAAATCATTTCCGCTCACCAGGAATTCGGTCTCCATAATATCCAGCCGGTTTTCCGCCTGTACTTCGCCGGCAATTTCGCGTATCAGCATATCGGCCGCCCTTTCACCCATCGTTTCCGCCGGCTGGTGGATGTAGTATTGCGGAAACGGCACGATGTTCCGTATTCCGCTGTCGCCGAATGCAAGCATTTTCAACCGGTCAATAATGGTCGGATCCAGCTCGCGCATTGCAATATAGGCTCCGAGGGCTACAGGAAAGGTCACCGAAAACAATCCGTCGATGTCCCCCCCTCGCTCATACAACTCCTTGAATCCCTTGTAACCGGCTTCTTCTCCAAAGCCCCCCTGGGTAATGAATTCGGGGTTTACTGTCAGTCCATGATCTACCAGCGCTTTCTCATAACCCATCCTCCGGTTTCGGCCGATGGAGATGTGATCGTACCCCGACAGGTGCGCAATTTTTCTGCAGCCGTATTCGATCAACTTGCTGACCCCCAGCCTGGCAGCATTCATATCATCGATAATGACGCTGTTGAATCCCAGGTCCGGAATGTGGCGGTCAAAAAACACAAGCGGGATCTGCATGTCACGAAGCCATTCATACACTTCTAGGTTCCTGGTATCCATGGAGACCGATACCAGCAGCCCGTCCACCTGCATGGACATCAACGCTTCGATATGCTTTCTTTCCAGCTCTTCATTTTCATCCGATACCGTCAGAACGATCTCGTACTCGTGGGATGCCGCCGATTTCTGAATTCCGGCAACCACATGAGCGAAAAAGTTGTGCGCGATTTTGGGAACCACCACGCCGAGTGTGCGGCTTCTGGAAGAAGTCAGCGACCGGGCAATCAGATTGGGCCTGTATCCGATCTGCTCGGCGACCTTTTTGACTTTCTTCTTGGTTGCCTCGGAAATATCCGGATGATTTCTGAGGGCTTTGGACACACTTACCTTGGTCAGGCCAAGAATCTTGGCAATATCGTTGAGCGTCGCTTTCTTTTTCATGAATCGAAACGTATGGTGGCGGGATGTGCCGTACCGGTAACCTTTTCGCGGCTGCACATGATCGAGAAACAGTTCTATGGCAAAGATACCATCTGCCATATCCGCAATGAAAAGCGTTCCAAAAACAGGCACTGTACACAGAGTAAACGGTTAATTAACAAAAAATACGCTACAGTTCCAATGCATTTTTTTGGGATGTCACGATTAAACAGTACGTTAAACTCACCGGCTCCTGTAACGAAAATCCCCCTTGCAGCCGTCATAGAAGCTACAATCATCTCACGGACCGGCGCGCGGTCATCCTTCCTGTAGTGATACATTCTGCCCGCCCGTCATCCACCCAATCCGTTCACCCAAAAACAGCTTCAAGCAAATGAGTCATATTCCAGAAATTCGTACATCCGCGACACAACGTCCCATTGGGGGAATCTCTCTTTTTCTGATGGTGTTGTTGCTTCTCACCAACTGCACGGCAATGGAGGCTACGGCTCAGTCAGAGCAGGTTCCCCATGAAATCGCGCCGATAACCGCTCCCTTCCCGATGCCGCAGCTGGAACGCCCGGCCATCCCCGACCGGGTTTTCGACATCCGGGATTTCGGCGCACAACAGCGGCATGAAAGCGAAGACGAGCTCATCACCGACGCTATCCATGATGCGATTGAAACGGCGCATCGTTCGGGCGGAGGCACGGTATTGATTCCGGAAGGATCGTGGCTGACCGGCCCCATCCACCTGATGAGCAACATCAACCTGCATGTAGAGGAGGGCGCGACCGTCTATTTCAGTGAAAACAGGGAAGATTACCTGCCGGTAGTCCGCCAGCGCCATGAAGGGGTGGAAGCGTACAACTACTCTCCGCTCATCTATGCCTACAAAGTGAAGAACGTGGCCGTAACAGGCAAAGGAGTATTTGACGGTCAGGGACAGCAGTGGTGGGATTGGTACCGTGAATATGGTCCCCCGCCCCGGGCCATCGCCACCAAAGTGCCGCTCAGCCGGCGCGATTTCGGCAAGGGCTCCGGCATGGAGGGCATGAGGCCCAATTTCCTGGTATTCTGGGAGTCGGAGAACATCCTGGTGGAAGGGGTCACGTTCAACGACGGACCGATGTGGAACGTCCAGCTGATTTACAGCAAAAACGCCATCGTGCGGGACGTGACCGTCAACAGCCTTAATGCCCCCAATGGCGACGGACTGGTGATCGACTCATCCAGCGAGGTGCTTATTGAGTACAATCACTTTGAGACCGGTGACGATGCCGTGGTGATCAAATCGGGACTCAATGAGGAGGGCCTTGAAATCAACATCCCTACGGAAAACGTTGTTGTCCGGAACTTTACCGCCCGTGATGTCAGGACCGGCAGCGGCGGTGTGGTATTCGGCAGCGAGACCTCCGGCGGCATCCGGAACATCTATGTGCATGATGCCGTGTTCGAAGGCAGTGACCGCGGTATCCGGTTCAAAACCGAGCGCGGCCGCGGAAATGTGACCGAAAATATCTATGTGCGTGATGTTCGCATGAAAAACATCACCTACGAAGCGATCAACTTCAATACGTTCTATACCGGCCCGGATGTTATCGGACCCGCCCCCGCTATTCGCAACATCGACATTCGAAACGTGGAAATCGACGGGGTCCCCAACGCCATTGTACTCATCGGTCTGCCCGAACTCTGGCTCGAAAACATCACCCTGGAAAACATATCTGTGGTTAACGCAGAGCGCGGGGCACAGCTTACACGCGTAAAAAACCTGGCGATTAAAAATGTGGATATCCGGTCCAGTGACCGTGCGATGACCGCCGAGGATGTCTACGAATTCTCCATCGAAAACCTGCGCCTTACGGATGATACCGGCCAGGCTCCGCTTCTGTTCCGGGGCCGCCATACAGGCGCCGTGTTCTACGGAAATTTCCCGACCGACCAGGTCCGATTCGAGGATGGCCTGACCGATGATATCCTCAAGGAACATATGGACCCGCAAGCCTGGTAGTATATGTATGCCAATTATTTACCTTTCTGGATCGTGGCCGTCCTGCTTGTCGGGACGTGCCATGCCTCCGGAACCTCGCTTTCAGACACACCATCCGGCCTGGAGCATCGCCTGGCCGGTTCTTCGCCGCCACACCCGGAACTGAGCGAATCCGTTCTTTCCCGGTTGCTGGATGTGCTCCATGTCCCTGATCAGCCGATGCATGAACGCGAAGCAGCCGCCCGAATTCTGGATCATACCAGTGTGAATCAGGCCCGTTCTCTTCCGCCGGATTCTCTGATCGATTTCCTGGACCGGCTCCATCTTGTTCCCGCGGATCTGCGATGGTACACCGGACGACTCCTGGTGTATGCCTCAGCCGCACACACTCCCGTCTACGAACACCTGATGACCCTCTCCGCCGGTCATCCAGAGCCCGATGTGCGATACTTTGCGGCAAGGATCCTAACCGCAGCCGGCCCTCATCCGGAAGATCACGATATCTCATTCCGGCACTTTATGGACCTCCATGCGGCGGATGCAGACGCTTCCGTGCGTGAGGCAGCTCTGAGATACATCGAAACGTGCGCATACACGGACAAACGGGCAGTGGACCTGTTTGTACGCCTGCTTCGCAATACCGACCCATCCCGACGGTTTCTTGCGGCAAGAGCTTTGGAAAAGTCCGGGGAATACGCAGGTGACGCACTTCCCCATTTGCTCGACCTGTTGAGCGCTGAAGACGGATACCCCGCGATACGGGCGCAGGCATGGCGGGCATTACGCAGTGTTGGCGGCGACGATCCCCGGATTGCCGGTCCGCAGGCCCCACGCTCTTCTGGTTCGGGTGATATGGTTCCCGGACTGGAACAGCGGCTGGATGCCGGGTTCAGAAGTAGCGCCGAGTCTGACCGGTTCACTTTTCCGGATTCGTTTTCCAAAGGGGAGGCGCTGTTCTCGACAAGAGGCTGGAGAGGCGGTGAGATGCAAATCCCGGCTTTTCCCGGAGCACAGGGATTTGGCAAATGGACTCCGGGCGGCCGCGGTGGCGAGGTCTACCATGTTACCAGTCTGGGCGACGACGGACCGGGCACCCTGCGTGACGCGGTCTCCGAAAGCCATCGGATCATCGTATTTGATGTCTCGGGTATCATTGAGCTCGAGGAGCAACTCGATATCGAGCAACCGTTTATCACTATCGCCGGACAGACCGCCCCCGGCCGTGGCATCACCGTGTCCGGGAGCCGGACACAAATCAGTGCCAATGACATCATTCTGAGGCATCTGCGATTTCGTCCGGGGGATGAATCCGGGCAACGTGACAAAGCCATCAATGTAACTACTGCCGACAACATCATCATTGATCATCTTTCCACCAGCTGGGCCAAGGAAGAGACCATGTCGGTGGTACACAGCGGTCGTGTCACCATCCAGAACAGCCTGATTACCCATGGCCTGGTGGATGCCGGTCATTACAAAGGCGACCGGGGGTACGGCTCGCTTATCCGTGGAGCAGGTCCGGGCAACCGTGATTACGCCCAGGGATCGAATTACAGCTTCATCAATAATCTGTGGGCCCATCAGAGATCGCGCGCACCGCGACCCGGCAACTATCTGGATCATCAGACCGATCCGGTCGGACCCGTTTTCGATTTCCGCAACAATGTCTTCTACAACTGGGGCGGCAACCGATCCGGAGATAATTTTGATGACCACAGTATCAGTCGCTACAACTTTATCGGCAATTACTACAAACCCGGTCCGGACAGCGACGGCCACTACGCGTTTTACGAGGAGTCCCCGTATGCAATGGCTTACTGGCGGGATAACGCGATGGCGGGTGCCGTGCCCGATGACCAGTCGCAGCTTATTCTCGGCCTGGAGGAAATTCCGGGCGATTATCTGCAACCTCAGCCGTTCCATGCCGGGGATTACGGGATCACCCTGAGTGCCCGGGAAAGCTACTACCGTGTTTTGGAAAGGTCAGGCGCCCATCCTCGTGACCACTACGACCGGAACGTGATTGAGGAGGTTCGAACCGGCGGAGGCACCCTGATCGACAGCCATACCGAGACCGTTGGTTTCCCGCATCATGGCCGTGCCCTTCCACCCGTGGATACCGGAGGAAACAGCATGCCCGACTGGTGGTTGATTCGTCATGGTATCCATCCGGAAACAACACTGAATCCTGATGGCGACTTCAACCGGAGCGGATACACCAATATTGAAGAGTACCTCAACGGAACAAGCCTGGATCTGTTCTATCAGGCCGGGAGTCCCGCAAAGAAGTGATTACCGGTTCCCCTTTGTTCGGTGCATACTATTAGATTCCCCATGTGAACAGCCGACGGTGGAATATCTGTCGCTCCATCCTGCCGGTCACTCTTTGCGATTGTCTGCCTTTTGTGTTAACCGGTCGGGGTTTGTTGAACCATACAGATGCCGGAAAAGCCGATTTTTGGCCTTTCCCGGTTCTGTGACCGGGACATGACCCTTTAGCCGACGCATGAATTCCGAGTTCTGCTTTAGAGCTTCGGCAAACGTCTCCAGGTGTTCATCACTATCAGACAAAAAAGTATCTCCTGCTGTCATGCCTGGTTTAATGCATAAATGTTTTCTTTATGCACTGACGCAGGCAGAGCCCCATACTCGTGACATGCAAAGTGAAGATTTATGCAAATTTTCCCGATAACCGGAGTTTTTTGTTCAACTCGGGGAAAAATGCACACCGGCTTTACCGGTTACTTCTAAAGTCAAAAAATTCAGTCAGCTCTCATGGCTTCCATATGGCAGACAAAGTGCTTCAAACGGGCGCGAAGTGTCTTCAATGCACGCCTGATTTGCGTATCTACGGTATTGACAGATATGCCAAGTGTTGCGCTTATCTCCTTGTAGGAAAGTCCGTGCAACAAACGCAGCACCAGGATTTCCCGCCGGCGTTCCGGAAGTGCAGAAATAGCTTGTTGTATGGAGTTGGAGGCGTCCTGCCCGTGCAACTGTTCCATTGGAGACGGAATGCGATCCGGGATATTTGCTTCGGAATCCTCTTTGAGCGGAGTCTCAAAGCGCTTTTTTCGATAGTCGTTGATAACCTGGTGGTAGACCGATCGGTACAGATAAGCTCGCACAGCAACCCTGGGCTCCCAGCGATACCGGTTTTCCCATATTCTGACGAACACTTCCTGCACAACGTCTTCCATCACCTCCTCCTGCTTCACATAACTGTAGGCATATTCGCACAGAGGTGTGTAGTAGGTCTCAAATAAATCGGAGAAAGCCGCCTTGTTATCATTCCTGATCTGTTCGGCCCAATTCATGTCACGGTCGTTAATCCACTTACATTCCATAGCATCAAGGTGTTAAAAAAGCGCTTTCAGCTGTTTGACTTTTTTTACTGTTCTCTATTTATGCCTTCGATCCTGCATCCCCTTCCATGACCGAATGTCGATTATTGTACGGCCAAAGTAAACGGTTAAGTAACCTGTAAAAAAAACACCGGTATCACAACCCGGAGTGATTACATATCAACGCCAATATCCGCGCTTTCATTGATCGTAACTTAATCGGTTACTCTCTAAGTAAGAGAAATTTGAAACGGTTGTCAACAACAATTTCAAAAAAAAATCGCCCGCCGGTAAACTCTTGAAGTTATCGCAGTAAACCGATGTCTTGGAACAGATTACGCACCCTGCTCAGTCAGGCATTACCTTGTAACTGAAATAGTCGAGGGCGTTTTCGTAACAGAGCCGGCCGACCATATCACCGATCATGGTGAAATCCATCGGTACGATGCCCTGCTCCATATCGGAGCCCAGCATGTTGCAAAGCACGCGCCTGTAATATTCATGCCGCGGAAATGAGAGAAAACTGCGGGAGTCTGTGACCATGCCTGTAAAGCGGCTCAGCAGGCTCATGCTGGAGAGTGTTTTCAAATGTTCTTCCATGCCTTCTTTCTGGTCGTGGAACCACCAGGCAGGTCCATGCTGTACTTTGCCGGCGATTCCGTCTCCCATAAAGTTGCCGATCATGGTGGACAGTACGGCGTTATCAGACGGATTCAGATTGTAGAGAATGGTTCGGGGCAAATTTCCGCTCACTGCCAGCCGGTCAAGAAAACGCGAGAGCGGACGTGCAATTTCAAAATCACCGATAGAGTCGAAGCCCTTGTCGGCTCCCAGTTGACGATATCCCCGCGTATTGTTGTTTCTCAGCGCACCGATATGCATCTGAAACGCCCACCCTTTTTCATAGTCCATGAGCGCAAATTCATGCATCATCGCCGACTTGAACTTGCGAATACGGTCATCGGAAAGCCCCTCTCCTTTCAGGGCCGCCTGAAAGATCTCTTCGATCTCTTTTTCGGTGTAATCTTCGGCATAAGGTTCCTCGATCCCGTGGTCAGATGCGCGACAGCCCAGGGTATCGAAATAGTCATGACGCAGCCGCAGCGCTTTCAGAAATGACTCAAAGTCATTGATATCCACTCCGGAAACTTCCCGCAGCCGACCGACATAGTTGAGAAAACCTTCCGGCTCTTCAATCTTCATGGCATTATCCGGACGAAATGTGGGGAACATCACCGGCTCGCTGCCGCTCCGGTTTTCCATATATGCACGGTGGTGCTCCAGCGAATCCACCGCGTCATCCGTGGTGCAAACCACCTCCACATTTTTGTTTTTCAGCAGATTTCTTGTTGAGAACTCCGGACTCGCAAGCATCTCTTCGGTCTGTCTCCACACCGATTCGGCGTTCTCCTCGTTCAGCAGATCCTCAATACCAAAGTACCGTTTCAGCTCAAGATGCGTCCAGTGAAACAACGGATTCTTCAGGGTTTCGGGTACAGTCCGGGCCCACGCGAAAAACTTTTCACGATCGGTGGCGTCTCCGGTAATCACGTTTTCGTCGACTCCGGCGGTACGCATGGCCCGCCATTTATAATGGTCGCCCTTCAGCCAGACTTCCGAAAGGTTTTCGAATTGCTTGTCCTGGTTGATTTCGTCCGGTGGAAGGTGATTGTGAAAATCAACGATCGGCCTGGAAGCGGCATACTCATGGTAGAGTCGTTTCGCGGCTTCGGTCTGCAGTAAAAAATCATCATGGATGAACGGTTTCATAGGAACCACACTTTTTTATTCGAATTGGATATTGGAGGCAGGACAGCCGTATTTCGCCTGCCGGGGCGGGTAATCCGGCCGAATCCTCACACAGATGCCGATTAGCGGTCAACCCGGCCCGATCCGCCCCCTTTCATCAGTTTCTCGACCTCTTCCCGCGACACCAGATTAAAGTCACCGATTATCGAGTGTTTCAGGCATGACGCGGCCACTGCAAACTCCAGCGCGTCACGGGAGTCGTCATAGGTCATCAATCCGCAAATCAGACCTGATGCAAACGAATCACCGCCCCCGACCCGGTCAACGATCTGGATATCGTATCGGGTGGAACGGACCGGTTCGCTGCAATCGCCATCGTCGTGCAGCATGGCGCTCCAGCCATTCCGGCTGGCGGAATAGCTTTCTCGCAGTGTTATGGCCACCGTCTCAAATCCGTATTTTTGACGGATGGATCGGGCCAGCTCACTATAGCCCTCCTCATCCAGTTCTGCCGACTCCACATTGGTTTTGCCCGCCTGGAACCCGAGGCTTTTCTGAATATCCTCTTCGTTGGCGATACTGACATCCACATACTCCATGAGGGGATTCATCACCGCCTGAGCCTCCTTCTCGGTCCACAGCTTCTTGCGGAAATTAAGATCGCAACTCACCGTGGTTCCCGCTTTCTTCGCAGCCTTACAGGCAACTTCCAGACACTCCCGTGCATTCTTCCCCAGTGCGGGTGTGATGCCGGTCCAGTGAAACCAGTCGGCGCCGTCAAACAGCGCATCCCAGTCAACCATCTTCGGGCGCATCTGCGTCACTGCGGATTCGGCCCGGTCATAAACCACTTTTGATGCCCGCTGGCTTGCGCCGGTCTCCAGAAAATAGATGCCGACACGGTCTCCCCCCCGGGCGATATGATCGGTATGGACGCCATGTTTCCGTACGGCGTTGACCGCCGCCTGCCCGATTTCATGCTCGGGTAGCCGCGTTACAAAATGGCTTTCAAATCCGTATCCCGCCAGGGCTACGGCGACATTCGCCTCACCTCCGCCATACGTAGCGTCATAGCGGTCGGTTTGAACAAACCGCGAAAAACCGGGCGTTGCCAGGCGGAGCATAATCTCTCCAAAGGTCACTGTTTTTTTCATCGTTCGGCTATCCTCGTTATACGTTCTGTAAATAGTTCTGCTATTGGCTTTCCTGCCAGTCAGCTACCGCCTTTGAAAGCGCGGCGGCGTTATCACGGATCACATCAATGTTACCGGCACGCACCGCCTTGATATCCACCAGGGCGCTTCCCACCCCAAGGGCGAAGGAACCGGCATCCAGCCAGGCCCCGACATTATCCACCGAAACGCCACCGGTGGGAAGCAGTTTGAGGTGCGGCATAGGGGCTTTGACTCCTTTAATGTAGGAAGGCCCGAGCGTATCCGCGGGAAACACCTTGACCACATCGCTGCCCAGCTCCCAGGCCGTCTGAATCTCTGTCGGCGAGTAGGCGCCTACCGATACTGCTGTTCCGGCACGATTTGCGGTATCGATGATCTCCTTTTTCATTACCGGGCTCACCACGAACGAAGCTCCGGCATCCACCACCTGCTGCGCCATGTCGGCATTGAGCACCGAGCCGATTCCAAATACCATCTCATCCCCCACCCGTTTGATCAGGGACGGGACATGTTTCAGCAGTCCCGGGATGGTCATGGTCGCTTCAATGAGCCGGACACCCCCCTCCAGCAAGGCGTCAACCACCGGATCGAGCTCTTTGGGATCGTCCAGGCGCACCACAGCCACCAGTTTGTGCGTGCCAATCGCATCCAACACCTCTTTTTTTTCCATATGTGTGAAATCCGTTTAGATCGTGTATATAAAGTGATTCTGCATTTCGGGTGCCGCACAGTCTCCGGGTTCCCGCTGCACGTTCGGACAAGCCGCCAAATCAACCGGCGACACTTGCGTCATCCGTCCGTATTCCGCGGGTGAGCACCGAGAACCGCACTCCGGGTCCGACGGCATGCAACACCGTGGAACAAAATCCGGCTACCCGGACTTATTCTGAAAAATAAATTACACCTGGTTCCGGCTTCGCTCGACTTCAAGCGCTGTCCGGATTCCCATCTCCACGCCGCGCAGTACTGCAAGGCCGCGCAGGCGTCCGATGTAGGAGTATCCCGGCGCGGAATTCATATGCAGGCTTCGGAGGATATTCTGACCGTGATCGGGACGGAACGGGATCCTCAGGTCGGTTCTGCCTTCTTTATGCCGGCGCTCCTGCTCCATAATGATATTATAAATAACCTTTTCCATCGCCACATCGCCCTTCAGGTGAAGCGCTTCATGGAACGATCGCCCTTTCTCTCTGCGGACATTCCTCAGGTGCAGGAAATTGAACCGGTGGCCAAGCCGCTTCACCATACCCGGAAGGTCGTTGTCCGGCCGCACACCGTAGGATCCGGTGCAGAAAGTGAGGCCGTTACAGGGAGAGTCGTATGCTTCCACAATCGCCCTGGCATCGGCTTCGGTACTGACCACTCTGGGGAGCCCAAACAGGGGAAACGGGGGATCGTCCGGATGAATGGCCATCCGCACGCCGGCCTCTTCGGCTACGGGAGCGATCTCCCGGATAAACGCGTGAAGATTGGCCCGCAGATCGTCTTCGGAGATACCGTCATAGGAATCCAGTATCTCCTGAAACTCTTCCGGCGTATATCCCTCTTCCGATCCCGGCAGCCCGGCCAGAATGTTTCTGGTGAGCTTTTTTGCTCCCTCATCATCCAGGCTGTTGTAATATGACTCCGCTTCCGTCAGCAGTTTCCTGTCGTATTCCCGCTCAGCGCCCTTGCGCTTCAGCACAAACAGGTCGAATGCGGCCAGGGCCGTTTCATCAAACCGGAGGCAGGTGTAACCCATGGACATTTCGTGATCCAGGTCGGTCCGGGTCCAGTCCAGTACCGGCATAAAATTGTAGCACAGCACCGGAATTCCGGCTTTGCCCATGTTGCGAACCGACTCCTTGTAATGCTCGATATAGGTGCGGTAGTCTCCGGTTCGGCGCTTGATATCCTCATGTACCGGAATACTCTCTACGACCGACCATTTCAAACCGGCATCATCGATCATCGCCTTGCGTTTTTCCAGCTCTTCCAGCGTCCAGACCACGCCGGTCGGCCGATGATGCAACGCCGTCACAATACCGCTGACGTCCGCTTGCCGTATGGCCTCCAGGGTGATGGTGTCATCCGGCCCAAACCAGCGCCATGTTTTTTCAAACTTCACATTCATCGGTGGTATCCTGTCGTTCTCTGTTCACAAAAATCGCCTCAAATATCGGAAATTATGATACGCCATGCATCATGAATATTCCTGGGGAGAGTACTTGGGGCACTTCTTATCGGCAAAGAGCGGTTGGAGGCGGGAGTGCCGCTGGATGCCATCCACCAGGGGGATGCTCACCCAGTCGTCGCCGATCAATGGACGCGCATAGCGAATGAAGTCGTCGGTCACATCATGCCGGTTGTCGGCGATCCACTGCTGCGGGAATTCACGCTCCGAGTTGGCGACCTGATCGAGCGGCACCTTGTCGTACCACACATGGTAGAGGTCACCCGGCATGCGCAGGATGGTGGACATGAAGCCCGATCCATCCTCTTTTGCGATCATCACCGCCTTCTGTCCCACACGGTACGCCTCTTCGAGATCGGTTACGGAGGCATAGATCATGTTGTGGCGCTGGTCGGTGCCCGGAACATTGTTACGCGCCGCGCCACGTGCCGGCAGCCCTTTCTCGTTGAGATGGTTGACCAGCTTCTGGCCCACCGTGATTTTGCTTGCCGAGAACTGGGTGTGCCCGAAGGAGTCTTTGGTTTCACCGATATCCCCCATCGGGAAGCCCTCGCTAACGGCCACGATGGAACGCCCGAACCTGCGGACATTGTCGTTGATGGCGTCGGTCATCTCCTCCAGACTGATATTCGACTCCTTCATGAAAATCTGAAGCGGCATTTCACGATTCGGATCGGCCAGCCGTGCCGCCGCCGGGATAAAACCGATCTTGCGCCCCATAATCTGGATGACCAGCACCGGATCGGCCGGCGAGGATCCGCGGTTTTCTTCATTGGCGTTCTGAATATTCAGAGCCCAGTACCGCGCGACGCTGCCATACCCGGGGGTGTGATCGATAAGCCGGAACTCCGAGTCGCCGACATCGTTGTCGATGGTTTTTGGAACACCGACCCCGATGAGATCCAGGCCCCGCTCCTGTCCAAGTTTGGCCACCTTGTTGGCCGTATCCATGGAGTCGTTTCCGCCGATATAGAAAAAGTATCCGATATCGTGAGCTTTCAATACCTCAATGACGCGGTCAAAGTCCGCTTCCTGGTGTGGCTTAAGCTTGTAGCGGCAGGTGCCGATGGAGCCGGCGGCCGGGGTGGTTCGCAGCAGTGCGATCTCCTCCTCAGGCTGGCGCGACAGGTCGATGAGCTCCTCCTTCAGCACCCCTTCGATGCCATGGTTACCGGCATAGACCGTCCCGAAGGTATCGGGGTAGGCACGGCAGGTTTCCACGATGGCGCGCAGAGAGTTATTTATGACCGGTGTGGGGCCGCCCGACTGGGCGACCAGTACGTTTCGGGCTTTCATGACTGCCTCCTATATTTTCAACCATTCGGTGTGATAGCTTCCGTCCTTGTCCACACGCTCGTAGGTATGGGCACCGAAATAGTCGCGCTGTGCCTGCAGCAGGTTGGCACCCAGACGATCGAGCCGGTAGGAGTCGAAGTAGCTCAACGCCGAACTGAAGGCCGGGATGGGGATGCCGATCCGGGAGGCGGTGGCCACCACTTCGCGCCAGGCGTCCTGTGATTTGTGGATGGATTCCTTGAAATAGGGATCCAGCAGCAGGTTCTTCAGGTCCGGATTTTTGTCGTAGGCATCCTTGATGTGCTGCAGGAAATGGGCACGGATGATGCAGCCACCCCGCCAGATCATGGCGATCCCCCCGAAGTTGAGGTCCCAGCCGTATTCATCGCTGGCGGCCTGCATCAGGCCGAAACCCTGGGCATATGAGCAAATTTTGGAGGCATAGAGGGCATCGCGGATGGCGTTCTTGAATGCTTCGGGGTCGCCGTCAAACGATATTTTGGGTCCCTGGAGGATACCCGATGCCGCCACACGCTCATCCTTCAGGGAGGATATGATGCGCGCGAATACGGCTTCGGCGATGGTAGGCACCGATACGCCGAGATCGAGTCCGGCACGCACCGTCCACTTGCCGGTCCCTTTCTGCCCGGCCTTGTCCAGAATCACATCGACCATGGGTTTACCGGTATCGGGATCGGTCTTGCCCAGGATATCGGCGGTGATCTCTATGAGGTATGAGTCCAGGTCGCCGGAATTCCATTCGTTAAAAGTCTGATGGAGCTGCTCTGCATCCATCCCGAGTACATGTTTGAGCAGCATATAGGCCTCGGTGATTAGCTGCATGTCTCCGTATTCGATGCCGTTATGGACCATTTTCACGAAATGTCCGGCGCCACCCTGACCAATATGTGTCGAGCAGGCGTCCCCATCCACCTGTGCCGAAATGCGCGTAAATATCGGCTCCACCAGTTCGTAGGCTTCTTTCTTTCCGCCCGGCATGATGGATGGGCCCTTCAGCGCGCCTTCCTCACCGCCGCTCACGCCTGTGCCGATATACAGAAACCCTTTGGCTTCCAGTTCCTTCGACCGTCGCTCGGTATCCTGGTAATCGGAGTTTCCGCCATCGATGATCAGATCGCCCTTGTCCAGATACGGCAGCAGCGACTCGATGGTCTTATCGACCGGCGCACCGGCTTTCACCATCAGCATCACTTTGCGAGGTTTCTCCAGGGCATCGACGAACTCCTTGATCGAGTAGGTTGGCAGGATATTTTTGCCGGCGGCTTTCTCTTCCGCGAATTTCCGGGTTTTGTCCTCCGTCCGGTTATACACCGCCACGGAAAAGCCTTTGGACTCCATATTCAACACCAGGTTTTCTCCCATCACCGCCAGTCCGATCAATCCAATATCATATGTTTTCATAATGTCTCAGTTTTTGGTTGTTTCAATAGTTTGTTTTGTCAAATGAAATTGTTTTTACAGGCCTGCTTCGCTGTCCGCGCATGGTCTCCGGCTGCGTCATGAGTACCGGATCATCGCGTTACTCTTTCAGCCGGTACAATATTTCTCCCGCCTTTTCCACGAGCAGCACACCTTCGTCTTCCCTGTTTCTCCACTGTTCGATGTCAATAGTGGCGGGATCCATATACCCGAGGTTGATTTTCTCGCACCTCTCCGGACCGATCTGCGATGCCAGCACCACATTCACATTGGGGGTCTCAATACCGTTTTCATAGGTCCCGCTGCCTTTCACATGGGTGGAGTGGGCCAGAATACCGCGTGGAATGTGGCTGAAGCGATCCATCTGCTTCATGAAATAATCCCTGACATGGTACCCGATTTCATCGATAAGCTTTCCGTGTGTGTAGGAAACCTCGGTGATATGCGGGGCATAAATGATTAAACGCCCTCCTTTCGCGATAACCGGCTCGAGCTTGTACATGCACTTCCCTGCGGTCCAGACATCCTCGTACATGGGCGGGGCCATGGAGAGCACATCGGTATAGGGGGTATCCACAAATCGGATATGTTCCTGGGCGGAAAGGTCGGCCGCTTTCTCGTACGACCGCTCCGGAGCGCCCATGAAGATGCCCTTGATTCCGCTTCCCTTGATCACCATGCTGAAACAGGTTCGGGGAAGATCAATCATCGCCGCGGCCATATCCACCACCTGCCTGACCGGCGTGTAGCGGGTCCCGATGATGTCCCTGTTGGTAATGACCGCCCCCAGCCAGTGGAAAAAATTGAGGATCTCGGGTCCGGATATACCGGGAAAGAAGTACTTGTTGCCGCCCGAAAAACCGACCACCTCATGCGGGAAGGTTGGAGCCAGTATCAGCAGATAGTCGTATTCGTAGATCAGCTTGTTGATTTTGACCACTACGTCCTCGCCGAACAGGCCGCCGGAAACCTCCTCTATTTGCGCTTTGGTGATGACGCCGATTTGCCGGAGCTGGTCGGGATTGTCCCAATGGTGGTTGTGCACCTTGTAGGACGGGACACCCTTTGCCTTGCGTCCCAGCATGTTGTCGATGGCTTCCTCCGACATGGGCTGATGGGTACCCAAAGCCACCAGATATTCCAGTGCGGCGACCCGGTTACCGATATTCTCATGGAGCAGCCGGTAGAGCGTCGCCAGCGGAGCGGTTCGGGTGCTGTCCGGAATAATCACCAGTACCCGTTTGCCGTCAACCGGTACCTCGGCAAGGGCATCGGCAAAAAAGCTGCCCAGTTCGGCATCAGTAAGGTTTTCAGCGGAGCTGATCTTCTCTTTTACCATTTCATCTTCGTGTTATGAACGTATGTGGCTGTTGATCCGGAGGAACACCGGCCGGACTCATCATCATTTCCAGGGGGGTGTTTCGGGAAGGCTGGCCAGGAACTCTTCAACCAGCTGCTCTTCGTACCCGCCGGCATACGTCTCGTTTATAAAACGGTCGGCCGCTTCGTCATGGAACTTCTTCCAGGAGGCGTCCTCACGGCCCGGCATAATCGGGTAAAACAGCGCGTTATTGGCCCGTGCGGCTTTCAGGTCACCGGGTGCGTCGCCAATCATCAGAATATGGTGCGGTTCGTATTTTCCGGATGCGGCCAGGGCAAGGTGCTCTTTTTTGGCCCCCATCTCCTGCCCGGCGATGACCCGGACAAACGAATCCAGCGCGTTCTCCGACCACTCCTTCTGGAGGGCTTCGGTCGGTGTGGCCGAAACTACCAGCATGTCCGCGAGGTCATTGAGTTTTTCGAGACTCTCGCGCACATAGGGAAACGGCGGCATGCCGTACACCATCTCGTCGACGGTGCGGTTGACCGCCTCGCTCCACTCAAGTGCGGTCTCCAGCTCTTCGTTGCTGCCGGTTTCAGCGATGTACTCCTTGAAGGATTGATTGCTCAGCGGCCGGCCCGAGTCGATAAACTTCCGAACCTCCGGCGCTTCGGGAATAGCCACCCCGCGTTTCTTCACATCCTCCCGATCACGGAGCAGATCGAAACCCATTACCAGGGCCGGGAACCGGTTGATACCACGCCATTTGGAGTAGAGATTGACGAATTCGGCCGCCTCTCGCGCATATTTGGATACCGCCTGAAGTTTCCAGTACCGGATGTTATTGGGGATGAAACACTCCTTGTGCTTGATCTCCATGGTATCGAAAACACAGCCGTCGGAATCGATACCGATGAAAAACTTTTTTTCGGGTTGAAGGTCGCGAAGGACGGAGTTGGGTGAGGATTGACTCATGTTGAAATAACGGTTAACGGATGATAGGTTCACTGTTGAAATCAGACGCCGCTGAAGGCGGAGAAGCCGCCGTCCACCGGTACAACGACGCCATGAACAAATTTGGATGAAGGGGCGACCAGCCACATTACAGTCGAAACCAGGTCTTCCGGATCTCCGAAACGGCCCGCCGGGGTGTGATCCACGATGGTCTTGCCGCGATCGGTCAGGCTCCCGTCGGTTTCACTGGTGAGCAAAAACCGGTTTTGATCCGTCAGCAAAAAGCCGGGGGCAACGCCGTTGACCCGGATATCGGTGGAGTAGTTATGCGACATGTGCACCGCAAGCCACTGCGTGAAGTTGCTCACCGCAGCTTTGGCCGCGGAGTAGGCCGGGATTTTCGTTAATGGCGTGAACGCATTCATCGACGAAATGTTGATGATGTTTCCGCTTTTCTGTTCTGCGAAATAGATTCCGAAGACCTGGCACGCAAGGAAGGTACCCATGAAATTCAGGTCGAATACCCATTTCACCGCATCTTCGGGGAGATCGAAAAACGGTTTATCCGGACCGGTTGTGGCTGCGGGTTTGTTGCCGCCGGCTCCGTTGATGAGAATGTCCACACGCCCGAAGCGTTCGACGGTCTTCTTTGCCGCCGCCTCGATACTCGACTTGTCCAGGACATCGGTCCTGACCGCCAGGGTCTCTATGCCTTCGGCTTCCATTTCGGCGGCCAGGGCATCCATGGCCTCTTCCCCAATGTCCAGAAGTGCGATTTTTGCGCCGGCGCGACCGAGCGCCCAGGCCATCGAGGCACACAGTACTCCGGCACCTCCGGTGATCGCGGCGACCTGTCCCTGTACATTAAACAACTCTGTATTACTCATTTTCTCCTGTTATTTTTTTCCATGTTCCATCTATTATCGTGTCGCGCCCGGATCCGATTTCCGAATGCGGCTGTCCGTCACCTGCTGTTTCGGACAATGTCGGGAGCCTATGCCAATGGCCTGCTATCCCCGGCCCTATCGAATCAGGCGCCTTTCGGAGGCGAACCCGTACAGGCTCAAACCTGCCCATCAACCCGCCTTGCAAACGCGGGTTTTTCAAACATTGGGGGGCCTCCTCATAAGCTAATCATTATGCATTTTTTTCGAATGGTGCAATGTGCCTTCGGAAGTGCCGGTACAGACATCCTTCGTACACATCTTCATTACGGGCCATCACCTGCACCATCCGGTCACGGAAGCCCGGTGTGCCGTCTTCCCCGCGATGTGTCAGCACGGATCCGAAAGTGACATGAAACACCTGTCTTGCATTATCGTCGTCCAGCAGCTTCGGAAGTTCCTGATCGCTGTAACTTTCCGGTAAACCCATCTTGCCGGTATCTGCGGAAATATGATACGTTTTACGGTCGGTATCAAAGTGTTCGAGAGAAAACGCCAGAATTTCGCGGAACAGCTCCGTGTCGGTCATCGCAAGGGCTCGCAGAGCTTCGAGATAACTGGTCCCCGCGGTCTTGACGTGCACCTTCCCAACGTCGAGGTCACCGATCGCCTCATAGACGCGAAACTTGTCGCTGCCGGAGTGGATGCTCAGTTTGTATCCGCCGTAAGCCCCGGCAATAGCCTGGTGCAGCAGGTACTCTTTGCGAAACTCCTCGATATCGCCTTTGTAGTCCACCCCTTTCTCAAAATCTCCACAGAACCGGGGGGCGAGGCTGACCAGCTCCACACCCAGCCGCTCAAGTTCGGAGGCAACCACCAGGTGCTCTTCCGGGGTAGTGGGATGCGGAGTTTCATCGACCGACAGTTCTACTTCGGTATCATGATCCGGGTACTGATCCCGCATGTACCGGAACATCTCATGGGTGTGGATGACCACTTTTCCGTACTTGACCGCCGCACGCAGAATATCGGTTTCGGATGGTTTGAGCACAACATCGCCGGCAAGGGAGAGCGGCTGACTGGTATACCGTTTCATGAATCGGTCCGGGTCATCCTGCAGCTTGTCCCATGGCAGCTCCAGAAACGCCTTTTTGAGCCGGGTTTCGTCCATGGACTGGCTCTCGTTGTTCACGTGGTCGCTCGGATCGATGGTGTACATGGTGAAGCCTGCGCTGATCATCCGGTCGATGTCGGCCGTAGTCTTGAGGTGATCGGCGTCCGACCCGAAACCCTGCCGGTACCCGGTCTCGAACACCGCCCAGGTCGCCGCATCCATCACCTCCTCGGCAGATCTTTCGGTACGATCGAGTTCGCGGATAGACTGCTGTGCCAGGATCGGCTTGAAGAAGGGCTTGCTGTCCATCAGACACTGGAGATGAGCTGTTCCGGCATTACCGATCCGGTCACCGAACCCGAAGGAGTCGGCGTTGCCGATAGTTACCGGTTTAGTAAACGGCACAAAAGCACGCAGGGCTTCGGCGTTTTGATGGTTGGTACGGCAGGCCATAAAGCAGACATCGCCGCGCTCAATAATTTCACCGGTAAATCCGGGGGGCAGGTCGTCTCTGTCCGGCGCACCGATGATCAGCCACTTTTCCACTCCTTTTCTGGCAAGAGTCATCAACACGGGCTCTTCCAGAGTCACTGATGATGGGATGATCATGAATCCGGGCAAAATTGTTTTAATGCGACTCAGATAACCGGTGTTCTCTTCGGTTTCGGTATTCACTTCGGGTTTGGACATAACAGCTTTTCTTTTGTGCTTTATCAATTAGAAGCCCAACAACCTGGGCAGGAACAGGCTCAATTCTTCAAAATAGGTGACGACCATCAGGGAAAAGAGCATGGCGGCAAAAAACGGCAACAACGGCCTTACCACCTGAACAATAGAGAGTTTGGCCACACCGCATCCGACAAAAAGAACGGTGCCGACCGGCGGGGTGCAAAGTCCGACACTCAGATTGAGAATCATCATTATACCAAAATGGACGGGATCCATGCCGAGTTCCATGACAACCGGCAGAAAAATTGGTGTGAAAATGAGTACGGCGGGCGTCATATCCATAAACACTCCGACAGCAAGCAGAGTAATATTTATGATGACCAGGATCAGGAACGGGTTGTCGCTGAGGGTGAGCAGTCCTGCGGTGACCAGCTGCGGGATGTTTTCGTACGACATCACCCATGACATTCCCAGCGACGTGCCGATTAGCAGCGCTACGATTGCCGTGGTATTGCAACTGTCGAGAATGGTTTTCGGGAGGTCGGAGAGCTTGAGTTCCCGGTTGATGAAAGCCGCCAGGATGAAGGCGTAGAGCACCGCGATGGCAGAGGCCTCGGTGGCCGTGAAGATGCCTGCGATAATACCGCCGATGACAATCACGATCATCAGCAGGCTGGGCAGCGCTCGCCCGAATTTCCGTAACACTTCGCTCAGAGGCAGCCGGTCCGATACCGGATATTTCTTTCGAAATGCGTAGTATCCGGCGACGAACATGATCATCAGTCCGGTGAAGGCCCCGGGAAGGTAGCCGGCCAGAAAGAGTGCGGCAATGGATACCCCTCCGCTGGCCAGGGAGTAAACGATCAGGATATTGCTGGGCGGGATGAGCAATCCTGTGGTCGACGAGGTGATGTTGACCGCCGCGCTGTATCCGCGATCGTACCCCTGCTTGTTCATCTGGGGAGTCATGAATGTGCCGACGGCGGAGGCGGCGGCTACGGCCGACCCGGATATGGAACCGAACAGCATGGCTGCTATGACATTGACATAGGCGAGTCCGCCGGGTAACATGCCAACCAGGGATTTGGCGAAATCGATTAGCCGTTCGGCAATCCCTCCCTTGTTCATCAGCTGACCGGCCAGGATGAAAAAGGGAATCGCCAGCAGCGTGAAACTGTCCAGGCCGGTGCCCAGCCGCTGTGCTACGGTGGTCATGGCCGGTGTGACATCAACGCTTACCAGCAGTGTCAGAATCGTCGCGATGCCGATACTGAACGCCACGGGAACCCCAATCGCCAGCAGTACCACAAATGAGATAACCAGTACGAGAATCCCTATTATTTCCATAGCCTCTTTCGTTTAGCGTTCGGTTGACTCCATCCGGATGCCGATCCGGCGACTCTGCCGGAAACAACGGCTCTGTTCACCGGTCCGGCGGGAGCTGTTCCGAAATTATCCTGCAAGTACATCTTCCTCCTCCGTTGCATGTTCCGGTTCCACCTCCTTCCTGCGAATTCCAAGCTCCTGGAGGATAAACTCTACGGCGTAGAGTACCATGGCAATTCCGCTAAGCGGCAGTGCCAGATAGACCACCGACATGGACACCCCGAGGGCAGGAGAATACTGATCAAGCACATAGGTCAGGATTACCAGCTGAATGCCGCCGTAGACCAGCACGCTCAATGCGAAGAGCGCGATCAGGGTGTGAATTACCACGTTCAGCTTTACCCGTTGCCGCTCATTGAGTTTGAGCACCAGCAAATCAAGCGCCAAATGCATCCTGAGCCGGTAGGCGTAGGCCGCGGCCATCAGGCCCAGCCAGATCAGCAGATAGCGGGAGAGCTCCTCGGTGAAGGTGACCGGCGCCCCGGCCACGTATCGCATGAACACCTGAAACAACACCGCCAGCACCAGCACCGACATCAGTGCCACAGATAAACGAGAAAGAAGGTAATCAAGACCCTTAATCAATAAATTCATCACCCAGTACCTGAATTTCTGTCATCAGTTCATATATGAGAGGCTGATTTTGCCGAATGTGTTCATAGTATGGCTGCGAGGCCTCCATAAAGGGCTCCCGATCGGGACGTATAATCTCCACACCGGCAGCTTCCACCGCCTCCAGCGCATGCCGGCTGGCCTCCTCCCACAACCGGCGCTGATGCGGCACCGACTCCAGGGCCGCCTCACTGACAATCGCACGCTGCTCTTCATTGAGTACGTGCTCCCAGGTGTGCTCCGATATCAGCAAAATATCGGGGAGCGCGGTGTGCTCGTTGAGTGTGTAGTATCGAGAAACTTCGTAGTGCCGGGAAAGGTAAAAACTCGGGGGATTGTTCTCGGCGCCATCCACAACCCCCTGCTGCAGCGCCGTATAGAGCTCCCCCCAGGAGATCGGAGTTGCCGATCCGCCAAGCGTGTTGATCATGCGAATGGATGAGGCACTTTCCTGAACCCGGATGCTGAGCCCGCTAAGGTCATCCGGGGTGTGGATGGGCCGGCGGGTCGTGTAAAAACTGCGTGTTCCCGCATCATAATAACAGAGCCCGACAATGCGATAGGGACGGCTGGCATCCAGGATTCTCCGGCCGATCTCACCGTCCAGTACGGCATGCATGTGCGCGTTGTTCTGAAACAGGAACGGTACGCTGAATATGGAATACAGGGATGTAAAACTCTCCATCACCGATGTGGAGACTTTGGTGATGTCCAGGCTTCCGATCTGAAGCAGCTCCAGTGTTTCGCGCTCGGTGCCCAGCTGCTCATTTGGGTAGATATTTATGCGCATGCTGCCGTCGGACTTTTCATGAACCAGCTGCGCCATGTGCTCCATGCCCTGGTGCACTGGATGCGAGGAGTCCAGCCCATGGCCCAGACGGAGCACAACCGTGTCGTCTGAAGTGCCGCAACTCGTTGACAGAAGCAGAAGAAGCATGAGCGCCAGGCCGGTAATTCGGGTTCGAGTCATATGAAATAATACCAAAGTATACGGTTACTTTACCGATTAAGTAAGAATACTTCTTTTCTGATTGAGATACAAGAGTTGCATCCTTGCTGATGGTTTACCGGAGCCTGTTAATGCCGTGCCGGATAATACTGTCACCGCTACGGGTAACGGTATCGGAACACCCGAATAGCCTGGACAAAACCGACCGTTCTGCCGGTTTTACATGCGTCCGGTAAACGGCAGGTACAGAATAAGCCATATCACAGAAACCTTCTGAACCCCAGGCGGGAAACACTCGTAATTATCCGGGATGGCGAGAATCCGTCAACAGTATAAAGACGCAACGGCTTCGGATTTGCGCCACATGAGAAATCCGAAGAATTGCAGTTTACGGAGCGGGTGCTGCCCGGCGAATCCGGATTAATTCGCTTCGAAATTCTCCCTCAGGGATGGGCTGTGGACGATACCACCGGAAGAGGCATAACCGTGTCGTTATTGAAGCAGCGGGGATGGGTCATATGATGTGAAGGTGGGGCAGGCGCATAAAAAAAACCCGATACCCCTGAAAAAAAAGAAGTATCGGGTCAAGGTGATATAACCTTATGCAAGGCTCGGGTTGGGCCAGGCACAGTGTCGGCCGGCTCTGATGCAGAGACGGGCCGCAGGCGGTGTCAGGTAAACCCGGCACCGGGCCGGGTCCCTGAACCGCAACTTGTGGCGTCGATGGGCACGTTTAGAAGCCCATGCCTCCGCCCATGCCACCCATGCCGCCCATATCAGGAGCTCCGCCCGGGCCGCCCTTGTCATCATCTTCGGAAGGTTTTTCCGAGACAACGGCTTCGGTGGTCAGCATGAGTCCGGCTACCGATGCGGCATTTTCAAGCGCCGTACGGGTAACCTTGGTCGGATCGATGACACCGGCTTTCACCAGGTCTTCGTACACTTCGGTGCGTGCGTTGTATCCGAAGCCGTCCTTGCCTTCTTTCACTTTCTGGACGACAATGGAGCCTTCCACACCGGCGTTACCGGCGATAATGCGCAGCGGCGCTTCCAGGGCGCGTTTTACGATATCGAAACCGACTTCCTGATCCGCATTTTCGCCTTTCAGTGTATCCAGAACGTGAGCGGTGCGAAGCAGGGCGACGCCACCACCGGCGACAATTCCCTCTTCCACAGCAGCACGTGTCGCATGCAGGGCATCTTCCACGCGGGCCTTCTTCTCTTTCATTTCCACCTCGGAAGCTGCGCCGATGTACAGAACGGCAACACCGCCGCTCAGCTTGGCCAGACGCTCCTGAAGCTTCTCACGGTCGTAGTCGGAAGAGGTCTCATCAATCTGGGCCTTGATCTGGTTGATCCGCGCCTTGATATCGTCCTCTTTCCCTTTACCGTCGACAATAGTGGTATTGTCTTTGTCGATCGATATACGGGCACTCTGACCGAGGAAGTCGAGTGTCGCATTTTCAAGTTTGTAACCACGCTCTTCGGAAACAACGGTACCGCCGGTCAGAATGGCGATATCCTCGAGCATTGCCTTGCGGCGGTCACCGAAGCCGGGAGCCTTGACGGCCGCGATCTTCAGCGTGCCACGGAGCTTGTTAACCACGAGGGTGGCCAGCGCTTCGCCTTCGATATCTTCGGCGATGATCAGAAGCGGCTTGCCGGTCTGTATGACTTTCTCCAATACCGGAAGCAGATCCTTCATGTTGGAGATCTTCTTGTCGAAGATCAGAATGTAGGGATCTTCCAGCTCGGTGGTCATTTTCTCGGAGTTGGTCACAAAGTAGGGAGAGAGGTAACCGCGGTCGAACTGCATCCCTTCTACTGTTTCCAGGTGCGTATCGGTTCCTTTTGCTTCCTCAACGGTGATGACTCCGTCCTTGCCCACTTTCTCCATCGCATCGGCGATCAGGTTGCCGATAAATTCGTCGTTGTTGGCGGAGATGGTTCCAATCTGAGCAATTTCGTTGCGGTCACTGATGTCACGGCTCATTTTCTTGAGCTCGGCAACAACGGCTTTAACAGCGGTGTCGATACCACGCTTCAGGTCCATCGGGTTGGCACCGGCGGTTACGTTTTTGAGTCCGGTCTGGATAATGGACTGAGCCAGCACCGTTGCGGTAGTGGTTCCGTCACCGGCATTGTCGCTGGTTTTGGAGGCCACTTCACGCACCATCTGGGCGCCCATGTTCTGTACCTTATCCTCGAGTTCGATCTCTTTTGCAACGGTAACACCGTCTTTGGTTACGGTCGGCGCGCCAAAGGATTTCTCAATGACCACGTTGCGGCCGCGGGGGCCGAGGGTCACTTTCACAGCATTGGCGAGTTTGTCAACTCCCCGCTTGAGTTGGTCGCGGGCTTCTACATTATAATGAATCAGTTTTGACATAGGTCAGTTTCTTTTTAAAAGTTATGGTTCTTAAAGTCTGCATCAGCCGTTCGATCGGTTCTGTGTCGCCGAGGCATCAAACGGCCTGATATACGGTTCAGGAAAGTACTCCAAGGATGTCGCTCTCCCGCATGATGATCAGCTCTTCACCGTCAATTTCAATCTCGGTGCCGGCATATTTGCCGTAGAGAACCTTGTCCCCTTCCTTGACGGACATGTCGATCTTGTTGCCGTTTTCAACTTTACCGGCTCCAACAGCTACTACGGACCCGCGCTGCGGCTTCTCCTTTGCCGAATCGGGAATGATGATACCCGAGCTGGTTTTTTCTTCAGCTGAGTCGGGGCGAACCAAAACACGATCACTGAGAGGTTTGATACTTGCCATGATGATTACTTGTTTAATGGTGATAGGTAATGTTTGGCACTCTTTGTTTCGGAGTGCCAGTTTTTAATCCGTGCCAATAATAAGAACTGCTGGGTTATTACGCAAGAAGCATTTTTTACATTTTAGCAGTCACTACCAACAGAGTGACAACAGTGCCAGATCAACACAACGGAATCCCGATTCGTTCACAGTTTTTCCGGCTGCGCGCTCTCGTTGCGTGCTCGATATAAACCGGCATTTTGCCCGGCCGGTATTAAGCGTATCCCCGGTATCTGGCCGAAGGCGTTCGGCTATTTTGAAACCTCCTGTGAAGGAACGCCTCCCTCTTGTCGATCGAGCCACTCCGCGAGCTTCACAAACACTTCCGGCTCCAGTTCTTCCGCCCTCCTTCCCGCGTCAAACCCCTCCGGGAAGGTATTGCCGAAGAGGGGTTTCAATGCGTTGGACAACTTTTTTCTGCGCTGCTGAAACGCGGTGCGCACAACCAGCTTGAACCGTCCCAGGCTCACCGGGAGGTCTCGCACGGACCCCGGATACCGCTCGTTGCCCGGCCGGTAGAAGATCACCGCGCTCTCCACTTTGGGCGGCGGATGAAACACATGGCGGGAAACCGGAAACAGCAGCTCGATCTGCCCCAGTACCTGTGCCTGTACGCTCAGAATTCCGTAATCGCGGGTACGCGGCCGCGCCACAAGCCGTTCGGCAACCTCTTTCTGAATCATTAATACCGCGCCGGAAAACAGGTCGCCGTTATCTATCACCCGGAACAGGATGGGACTGGTGAGATAGTAGGGCAGATTTCCCACCAGAAACGGTTTGCCCTCAACTCCGGCTGCCATGGACTCTGGCTGCGCATCCAGAAAGCTCTGCGCATGCACCGTGAGGCCGGGATACTTCTGCCGCAAAACGGTAATGGACCGTTCATCCACCTCATAGGCCGTCATATCCGGAAACCGCTCCAGCAGCATGCCGGTCAGTGCGCCGGTACCCGGACCAATTTCCACCACACGGTCGGTATCGCCAGGGCGGACGGCCGAGACGATCTTTTCCGCCACCTGACGGTCACGTAAAAAATGCTGCCCCAGAGATTTCTTCGGCCGTATGTTCATAGATCAAAGCGTGGAGATTGTTTTCAATGCCCTGCCACCGTTTAATTTGTAAAACGTGGCCAAGTCACGTAACTTTTTGGGATATGACAACCTTCTGTGACGAACGTTTCAGCGTTCTGTTATCCCATCAACCCGCCGGTCCATGGAAATAATGAACCCCTACCAGGTTGCGCAGCAATTCGGCCTGAAGACCCTGGAAAAACCCGAAGAGCGCACCGGATCACATATCAGCATGAAGATAGGGCTCCCCCGCGAGCGATCCAAGGATGAACGGCGAATGGCGGTCACACCCGGCGGTGTCGCCGATCTCAAGGCCAACGGCCACGAGGTATTTGTCGAGGCCGGTGCCGGTGAAGACGCCCGGTTTCCCGACCATGAGTATTCCGAGGCCGGAGCCGAAATAGCCGCAACCGCCGAAGAGCTCTACAAGCGATCCGAAATCATCCTGAAAGTGGCCCCGCCCGACGAAAGTGAGCATGAACTGCTGCAACCCGATCAGGTTGTCATCTCGGCACTGCATCTTGGCGGCACTACCGAAAAGTATCTCAAGGAGCTGATGCGCAAAAACATCACCGGCATCGGCTTTGAGTTCATCAAATCTCCCGACAACAGTTTCCCGATTGTCCGGATGATGCACGAAATCACCGGCTCCATGTCCATTCAGATCGCCGCCCATTATCTGGAGAACAATCAGAACGGACAGGGCATCCTTCTGGGCGGAATCTCCGGTGTGCCGCCTGCGACGGTCGTGATTCTCGGAGCCGGCATCATTGCCGAATATGCGGCCCGTACGGCTCTGGGATACGGCGCCCAGGTGTTTGTCATGGACAATGACCTTGCCCAGCTCCGGCACCTTGAAAACTCGCTCGACCGTCGAATCATCACCGCCATGGCTACTCATCAGTATATCACCTCGGCCCTCAAGGTTGCCGACGTGGTGATCGGCGCGGCGATGGTCGAGGGGCACCGCGCACCCTGCTGGGTCACCAGGCCCATGGTGGAGGCGATGAAACCGGGCAGTGTTATTGTGGATGCCGTCATCGACCAGGGCGGATGTATTGAGACAAGCCGGACTACCACACTCTCCGATCCCGTTTTTACAGACAGCGGCGTGGTGCATTACTGCGTGCCCAACATCCCTGCCAACGCCGCCCGTACCGCAACCACGGCTCTGAATAATCTGCTGGTTCCGTTCCTGCTGGATATCGGCGACGCCGGCGGCATCCGTGAGGCGCTGTGGACCAACGTCAGTCTTCGAAACGGCACCTATGTTTATAAAAACCAGCTCACAAAAAAATCCCTCTCCCAGTTTTTCAACATCCCCTACCGTGATATCGAAATGCTGATCGCCAGCCGGATCTAGGTGCCGGATTCCGGTGTGCAACTCATTATCAGAATTACCCGTAATGAGGATCGCGCAAAAAGCCGTTGAAACCGGTCTGCATTTGACATAATATAGAACGTTGTCTGTGCCTCTCTCCGAATAACATGAGAGGCCAATGTGGCGTACCGCATATCACGGCACTTACTCCCCGCCGAAGCACCGGCAGGGCACGTTTCCATAGCAACCCAAATCATTACGTACTGATGAAATCATTTACCACGCATTTGTGCCTGACCGGCACCCTGTTTTTTCTGATTATTTCCTGCAGCCCCGATAATGGTGAAGTACCGCTGCCGGGCCCGCTTTCCGAGGCCGATATCATGGAGCATGTGGAAGTGCTCGCCTCTGATGAATTCGGCGGCCGCGCCCCCGGTACTGTCCATGAGGAGATGACGGTTGAATACATCGCCGACCAGTTTGAACGGTTCGGCCTGGAACCCGGAATGCCCGGCGGATCCTGGACCCAGCCCGTGCCGCTGATGGCCCAGCAGACCCATCTCGCAGAACTGACCTTGTCCACCGACGGGGAGGCCCTGAACTATCTGGACGACTTCATGGCCTGGCCCGCACACGTGCAGGAGTCGGTGGAAGTCAACGAAGCCGAACTGATCTATGTCGGCTACGGAATCGAAGCCCCGGAAGAGGAGTGGGACGACTTCAAGGGAACGGATGTATCCGGCAAGGTGCTGGTTTTCAAAAACTTCAACCCCGTCACCTTTGAAGACCGCTTTGACGGCGGAAACAGGCTTTACTACGGACGATGGACCTACAAATTTGAACAGGCGATCGCAAAGGGCGCTCTGGGAGCCTTTATCATCCATACCGACGAAACCGCCGGTTACGGCTGGGATATCGTTCGCAACAGCTGGAGCCGGGAACGTTTCTTTGTGTTTGATGATGAGGGACACAACACGGAGTTTTCAGGCTGGCTCACCCATGACCGCAGCAGGGAGCTGTTTGAAGCCGCGGGCCTTGACCTCGACGACATGCTGGCCGCCGCCGAAGACCCCGCCTTTGAGCCGGTGCCCATGCCCAATGTAACGGTTAACCTCTCCCTGCAAGCCGATTACCGCTCCATCGAGGGGCAGAATGTGGTTGGCAAGCTCCCCGGTTCCGATCCCATCCTCGCCGACGAAGCGGTGGTGTTCTCCGCCCACCACGACCACCTGGGCATCGGCACCCCTGTTGACGGCGACTCCATCTTCAATGGTGCCTGGGATAACGCCAGCGGGGTGAGCCTGCTCATCAACATGGGCCGGCTGTTTGCCATGGAATCGGAAGAGATCCGCCGCACTCTCTATTTTGCAGCCGTAACCGCCGAGGAGTCCGGTCTGCTGGGATCGCAGTACTTCGCCGAAAACCCGCCGGTCCACGCCGGAAAGATCTCCGCCAACATCAACCTCGACGCCACCAACATCTTCGGAAAAACCAGGGATTTCGTAGCCATCGGTTACGGGCGATCCGATATCGATGGAATTCTGGATGAGGAGGCCCGCAGGCTCGGCCGAACTGTCAAACCGGACCCGCGTCCGGAACAGGGAATCTATTACCGGTCCGACCATTTCTCGTTTGCCCGGCAGGGAATTCCTGCGCTTTACCCCAATCCGGGAACCGATTTTGTCGACAAACCCGACAACTTCAATGATCAGGTCGCAGAGTATCGCGAAAAAATCTATCACACGGTACACGACAAGGTCCACGACTGGTGGGATCTTTCCGGGGCCGTTGAGGATATGAAGCTCATCTATCGGGTGGCAAAACGCATCGCAAACGCGGACGCCATGCGGCAATGGGTTCCGGGCGGTGAGTTTGAACAGGCGCGGATTAACGCGATGGAAGAGGCCGCCGCCCTTCCGGAGCCCTACTAACATCCACGTATGGGTTCCGGGGGCAACAAAGGCGAATTGAGCGAGCAGAATTTTCGGCGTATCAGCCGGATAAATATTCTGCTCGTTCCTCCCCTTTTTATCATTTTCGCCTGGCCCTATTATGTGTTGGGGATTCAGGCAGGCCTTCCGGAATTACTGCTTTTCGCTGGATCCGCCGGTTTCTCGCTGTCATTCACCCTGACCATTCTCCACGGACATGTCACTATTGCCGTTGGCGCGCCACACCGATATAACTATCATGACTGGCTGCGAAGACACCGCTGGTCGTACGGACTGCTCATCAAACCGATCTTTTTTTCGACTCGCTTGCGGCTGTTTCTTTTGATTTTGAGTGCGGGAATTCTTATATCAGGCTTAGTACTCTGAAATCAAACCCATAACCCGTGCAATCAGGAAACCATTATGAGTAAAGATAACAGCATCAGCAGAAAAGCTTTTCTAGGGAAAATTGCCATGCTCGGCCTTGCCGGATCCGGAGCGGGTGTATTTTTAAAAGGATGCGGAAACGGAAATGGCGAAGAGGCGGCACCGGAAGCGGCGGCCGATCCGTGCGGAGATCTTTCCGGTATCAGCGAAGCGCAGCTTCAGCTCCGGGAGACTCTGAATTATGTAGCCGAAACCCCCAATCCCGAGGAGCGATGCGACAATTGTGAATACTGGGTGGATGATCAGCACGGACCGCAATGCGGCGGTTGTACATTATTCGCCGGACCGGTTCATCCCGCCGGATGGTGTTCATCATGGGTGCCGCAGTCCTGAGCCTTTGCTGACCGATAAAGCCCTCGCTCGGCCTCTTTTCGGATGAGGTGCCGAAATTCCGGCCGCGAGGCTGTATTTTCATGTGCCAGCAGTTACCGTTTTACCTTATTCGCCGGTATAGGGCACCCCCTTGCGAATCCAGTCCGGGGCCGGAGCGCCTTTCAGGTGGTGATCCAGATACTCCTTCATCCGCAGGAAGTAGTCCAGTTTGTTGGCGTATTGCTGCGGGTGATGGGGCTCGTTCCGGTACTGCAGGAAAATGACATCTTTCTGCAGACGCCGCATCGCCAGATAGAGCTCAATCCCCTGTTCCCAGGGCACCGCGTCGTCCCGGTCGCCGAACATGATCAACATGGGGGTGCGGATGCGGTCGGCGTAGAACACCGGGGAGTTTTCGATGTACTTGTCGCGCTTCTCCCACAGACTCCCCCCTATCCTGCTCTGTGTCTGTTCGTACTGAAACTGCCGGGCCAGTCCGCTTCCGTGCCGGATGCCGCTGTAGGCACTGGTCATGTTGGAGACCGGCGCCCCGGCGATGATCGCGGCAAAAATGTGAGTCTGGGTCGCCATATGTGCCGCCTGATATCCGCTCCAGGAGTGTCCGTGCAGAGCTATGGCCTCCGGATCGGCGATACCTCTGTCAATCAGCATTTGGACGCCCGGCACTATGGAGCGGGTGGCGGAAAATCCGGGAATGCCGATATCGTATCGTACATCCGGCAGGAAAACCGCATAACCGTTACTGGCGTAGAAGGGAAACCCCGGCCGGTGGTTTATCACCTGCTCATTGAAATGGTGCAGGCGGTGTGAAAACTGCTCGTAGAAATAGACCAGTACCGGGACCGGCTCTCCTTGCGTATAATTATCCGGGGTAATCAGCACCCCGTCCAGCGGTTCTCCATCCATATCCCGCCATTGCACCAGCTCGGCGTTGCCCCAGGCGTAATTGCCGATCCAGGGGTTGGCCAGGGTGGCCTTCCTCGGAAAACGAAGCCGCCGGTCCGACACCCAGAGATCAGGAAACTCCCGGTAACTTTCCCTTGTAAACAGTATGCGTTCGCCGGATTTCGACTGGCCGACAAATTCATAGCGCCATGGCCCTTCCAGAAAGCGCTCACATCCCTCCCTGCCGATTCGCACGCCGTAAAAGCCATACTCTTTATTCCGTTCATTAAAACTGCGAACCAGCAGATGTTCATTGCGCAGAAACGCGTCATGTTCCGGCGAACTGGCTGCGATCCGGAACTGTCTCTGCAGCCTTCGCCCTTCACCCGCTGTCAGGTTCAACGCTTCCCTCGAGCGGGTGTCGATCTGCCAGATATCGTATTTGTCATAAATCACCACTGCGCGGTCACCTTCCACCCAGCCTGCCATACCATAACTGTTCGGTGGATGGGGTGCATCATGATCTTCATCGGCAAAAGACACTCCGAGCGGCTCGGTCAGGTTATGGATGATGTTTCTGTCGGCGTCATACAAATGCCAGTGCTCCGATTCGTAAAACAACACATAACGACCGTTGGGCGAGAGAGAAACCGGGGCTGAGCGCAACCGGTCGATCACCTCCTGGCGGGAGCCGTCCCGGAGGTTGACCATATAGTAGTCGCTGTACCAGCCGTCCCAGGTGATTTCGCGTTTATAGGGCCGCGGATTGCGACCCAGGGCATAGCGGCCATTATCCACCGGCGTCACGTACGGCACCCGGTCATCCGCCAGTTCCACCAGCCGGTTCCGGTCAAAATGGTAAACCACCAGATAGGTGTGATCCCGCCGCTGCTCCCATGTCTGCTTCTCGTGGGGTTTGATCAGTGGATCACGTCCGTGCCACACGTCCACTTCCGCCTCTGCCAATATGGTATCCCTGTCGGTAACGGTACTCTGTTCCTCCTTTTCCCGATACAGGCTGTGCCGATACATGGTCACGGGCTGCCAGCCGAAAAAGAGGCGATTGCCATCCCTGGACCAGGTCAGCTCCGAGTGTAGCGGCACCACCCGGTCGTCCCCGAACACGTTTGACGCTGCAATCCGGTCAAGGCGCCAATCCGGCCCGTTCCATACATACAATTCTGCCGGTGATGGATTTCCATAACCATCTTCGCGACTGTACAGAAACGCCAACCGGCTCTGCTTTTCGTGCCAGGTAAATCCGTCGTATACAGCGTTTTTTTGCCGGTGTACGATGCGGGCCGCGAGCGAATCGGCCTGAAGGTCCACGGCAAGCAGGGCGTTGGTATCTCCTGCGGAATCCACCACCGCATACACCATTCGTGTGGAGAGGCTGTCTACCGAAAAAGAGCGAACGCCATCAGCATGGAACAGACGGCGGCGTGTTTCAGAATCAGGTGCATGGTTTTCGCGGGATGGCTGGAATTCATCCGGTCTGTTTTCATCGCTTGATGAATCAGCTTCATCCGATGATTTGTCACCGTTCGGTGTAATTGGATCACGCGGTGTGTTCCGGTCGGGCCGGTTTTGCAGAAAGGCATCATCCAAAAGGGAATAAACCGAGAGAGTGCCGCCCGGTGGCGTTCGCTCTCCGGGTTTGTCGGGCTGATCCGGATCGGGCCGGGTCATTACCATCAGCCAGCGGCTGTCCCTGGAAAACCGGGCCTCTTCCACATTGCCGAACCGCAGGGTGTCGGAGCGGTCGGTACGCACTACCACCAGGCTGTCGGGTTGTGAGTTCTCCGTCAGGCGTTCCCTCCAGGGTTTATGGATGCGTGCCATCATCCATCGGTCGTCATCCGAAATCCCGGGGGAGGTGCCCCGTTCCAGGCGGATCAGCTCCTCGCCCAGTTCATCGATAAGCAGGGCCGTACCGTCACCGCGATCCGGCGTAGCCTCATAGATCACAAACTGTCCGCTAAGGGACAATTCCGGGTTGACGATCTGCCGGAATTTCATGATATCCTCGACCTCCATGGCCCGGCCCTGTGCCCGGATGTCCGTCACGCCGGACACCAGCAGCAGAATCAGAATTCCGGCGGCCTGCAGATGTTTCAGCGAAGCCAGGTTTGCCATACCGGCTGCAAAGGACGGAAAATGGCGGCCTCGCACGGGTTGTTTCACCTGGGACAAGTCCGGTATGCGGTTGCCGCAAACCGGGGCACCATCTCTGCTGTCGACATGGGTCACATCCACACTATTTAATTTGTAATACATATCCTGTAAATCAGCCCGTGAGATCACGGATTCGTTTCATAAAAAACTTCCTGCGTCCTTCGGTCGGCCTGCCTTCATTGTACATTTTCCAGAACAGTTTCTCGGCTTCCATCGTACCGATCAAAATGATTTTCTGGTCGTCTTTGAGTTCGTGTTCCGGCTCCGGTTGCAGTGTTATTTCTCCGTCTTTCTCAATCCCGACGATGGTGCAGCCGGTCTGGTCGCGAATCTCCAGATCTCTGATAAGTTTACCGCGAAGCTTTTTGGGGGTGCTGACCCGAAACACATTAAGCCCTTCCGCCAGCATCACCACCTCTCCGCGCTGCAGGAAGTTGAAAATGGCATTGGCACCCATGGTAGCGTACGACAGGGTGAAATCGGCACCGGCACGACGCAATGTCTGCTGGTTGCGGTCGAGCGTTGCCCGGGAAATAATCTGAAGGTCGGGCCGCAGTCTTCGACAATAAAGGGTCAGATAAATATTGGTGTCGTCTTCATTGGGGGTAATGATCACCGTATGCGCCTTGTCGATATCGGCCTTTTTAAGCACCTTCAAGTCGGCGGCATCACCAACAATCTGTACGCTTTTGAATTTTCCGATATGCGCGGATTTTTCAACTATTTTGAAAGGAATGCGTCGTTCCTTTAGCGACCGGGCCACCACTTCGCCGACTCGTCCTCCGCCAAGCACTACTACCGGGGCATCGGTGGCGTGATAGATGCCCAGGAGTTCGTCATATTTCCGCAGGCTGTCGATCCTGCCTACCATCACCAGAATGCTTTTACTCTCTATCCGGGTATTGGATTTGGCAATGCGGAATTTGCCCCGTTCCCAGATTCCGACGACATTCACGCCCGTGAGTTCCCGAAGCCGGGTTTCTGTCAGTGTTTTCCCCACCAGCGGGGTATCCATGGCCGGAGCTTCGGCAACAATCAGCTCCTGGAAGCGGCCGATGACATGCACCCGGGCGCTTCCGCTTACCACCCGGCGCACCAGCGACTGTCCCATCATTTCGGCCAGGTTCAATACCAGGTCGCTTCCCGCCAGCTGCAGGATATCGACGGCTTCATCGGTGTGCGTAAACGTGACAATTGGTACCGATTCGGTCAGTTCCCGAATGGTGAACGTGACATTGGTATTGACCCGCTCATTATCATTGGCAACCACCATCGCAGCCTTTTCGACACGGACTTTGTGCCAGGTCTCCGGATCGTCCACCGCACCGTGGATCACGTTATATCCCAGGTCACTGATATCCAGCGCCTCGTTGAGGTCCGGCACAATGATCCAGTAGTCATAGTCGAACGTTTTCAGTTTATCGATGAAAGCGACCGCCACCGCGTTGTAGCGAGTGAGAATGATGTGATTGCGGGTTTCTGTCGGCAGGGATTTCGGTGCGCGAGCCTGAGCCTGGGCCTCCAGCCAGGGCGCGTAAAAAAACTGGATAAAGGTAAATGGGAGCATCACCAGAAGAAAGACCACACCGCTGACCAGAACCACACTGGAGAATATCCGACCGACATCGGAAGTGAACACAATATCACCGAAGCCGAGCGTGGACATGGTAACCAGTGTCCAGTACAAGCCGGAAATCCAGCTGTGGCTTTGGCCTTCATAGTAGGAGATCACCTGAAAAAAAGCGGCATACAGGAAAATCACCGCAACCAGAAGGGCCACAAACAGCAACAGCCTCTTGAAGTTGGTTCGTGTCGACTTTCTGTCAAAGAAATGATGCAGATACGATTTTTTGGCAGTCATATGCAGAAAAGGTCAGAAAAGATGTATGGCCGAAGACCGGTGTGCCGGAGCCGGGACACCTGATTCGCGACAGGGCCGGGCAATTCCGGAGTGTGGGGAAATGTTCACGTTTTCATTATCTTTAAGCCGTCGCGATTACCCGATTTTCGAAACATTCACGGAAATTGATCCGCGAATGCAAAGGTAAGAATATATCCAGTGAAAGTCGTAATAATCGATGCCCTTTGAAGCGGTTACACCGGCAATGACTGTTGCGGATATAACGAAAACCGGTATTCCAATGTTCACCGAAGGCATCCTGAGACCCTCCCGGGTCATCTTCATTTATAACCTCTGCAAGCCATGAGTCACAATGTCAATTTTCTGCCGCTTGAGTACCGTAAACCCTCCGAACAGGAGCTGCTGAAGCGGTCACGGGAGTTTCTGCTATTAATGAAAAGACGCCGTACTGTCCGGGATTTTTCGGAGGAGCCGATACCCGACGAGGTGGTCATGAACTGCATTGAAGCGGCGGGCACCGCTCCTTCCGGAGCGCATATGCAACCCTGGCATTTTGTAGTGGTGAGGGATGCCGGGATAAAGAAGCAAATCCGGGAAGCCGCCGAAAAGGAGGAGCGCATGAATTACGAACTTCGCTTTTCCGGTTCTATGAAAGAGGATATCGCCCGGCTGGAGACCAATTTTGAGAAACCTTACCTTGAGAAGGCTCCGGTACTGATAGCCGTTTTCAAGGAATCCTACCGGGTGGATGAGAATGGCGTCCGAAAAAAGAATTACTATGTGAACGAATCGGTCGGTATCGCTACGGGCCTCCTCATAACCGCACTGCACAATGCCGGACTGGTTGCCCTCCCTCATACTCCCAGCCCCATGAAGTTTCTCAACACCATACTGAAACGGCCCTCCAACGAAACTCCCACCGTCCTTTTTCCGGTGGGATATCCCGCCGATGACATCAGCGTACCCGATCTCAAACGAAAACCGCTCAACGAAATCGTTACCGTTTACTGAGGTGGTACCGGCAAACCGGAAGCGGCAAATGACCGGTTCGCCGAAAGTATGTTTTATTGATATTAACAACTGTTGCATTCCATTGACAGCATTCACCCCGGCTATCCGCCATGTCCGACCATCCGACAAACCCTTCCGATGAACCCGTTGAATACCCGATTGACGGAGAGCTGGATCTGCACATCTTTCCGCCTTCGGAAGTACGCGAGCTGGTGCCCGAATACCTCAGAGCCTGCCGGGAGAAACATATCCTGACAGTCCGGATCATTCACGGGAAAGGAACCGGGACTCTGCGGCGCCTGGTGCATGCCGTGCTGGAGGCCATTCCGTGGGTCAACCACTATCATCTGGCCGGGCCGGGCGGCGGTACCTGGGGGGCAACCATCGCCTACCTGGATCCTCCGCAATCCTCCAACCATCCGGAAAAAGCGGCGACTGACGCTTAATCTGAAAAAAAACGCCGTTAATCCGGCATGTTAGACTGCACGCCTCTCAACCCGGAATGCACCCTGTCACCCCCTTTAATATCGAAATCCGGTGCCACGGTCCGGATTCATTTCCCGCCGCGGCAAACCTGAAGCTCAATTTGGAGTAACCGAACGAACCTTCACGGACACCGCCAGTAGCTCTTCCAGGTATTATCCTCCCATTTGAATCCGGCACGGAATTCACCTTCGGGGTGAAGCTGAAGCCAATCCATACGGTTGATCTCCACGGTGACAACCCGGAAGTTGGGTTCTCCCAAATTGACCTCTTCCATGCCGGTTGAGGAATCCCGCACCGCTTCGGGCCAGACATCATCCGGATCGGAGACAATGGTGCCCGGCGGATACTTCACCGAATAGATTCGGCGTTCGGCGGCGGTGGTATGCTTCCATTCGTCTGCATGCAGTTCGCTATCAGGGGCGTGAATTTCCGCTTTTCCCTCCATTTGCAGCTGAATCCGGTTTTTGGAGTCATAAACCAGCCAGCTGGTATCAGGACATCTCTCCATATCCAAAACTTTACGCGATCGCCGGTCGGTATGGAACAAAATAATCCGGCTCGATACAAACACTTTTCTGAGCACCACCATACGCTGAAGCGGCTTTCCCCCCGAAACAGTCGCGAGAACCGGAAACCGAAACGGATGCCCCTTTCTGTAATCACGCGCCTCCAAAAGGCTTCTCCAGATGTCTTCCCTGATCTCTTCAAGCGAGCTAAATCGTTTCATATATCCATCCCCGCAGGGCTTGCTATGTTCATATCAGGTACCCCGGCAAATTCTTTTCTGTATATCTCCGACCCAGGGGCACTTTTAATAAAAAATATCGGTTGATTCGGACTCTTGCAACTTTGTGCATAAATCATTTATAATTAACTTATTAGAAGTGGTTGGATTTGATGCGTGGCGGGGGTTGATGACTGGAAGCTTAACCACAGGAGAGCTTACCCTGAAAACCACGGTATGGGACTGATTATAACAGGAGTTTACAGCTATGCCTGATGACTTTAAAAATATCAGCCGAATTGACCAGCCATCCAAAAATACTTTTGGATGGTTTGTACGAATCCGGCGTGACGGGAACCGGATCAGCCGGTTCTTCAGTGACGGGAAGTTCGGCGGCAGAGAACAGGCGCTCGCTTCGGCACGGGATTACCGCGACAGCAACCTGTCCAAATGGGAAGGGTTTGCCAAGAACCATGACCGGACCATGCATCTCGGCAAAGAGAGCAATATCGGATATCCGGGTATCAGCTATTGTGTAAAAACGAAAAAGCGGAACAACTCGATTCATAAAGAACATGTCTTCCAGGTTTCCTACTCACCGGAGAAGGGTGTCCATAAAAATAAATCCTTCTACATCCCCAAAGCGCGGAACAAAAGGGAGTTTAAAAAGAACTATGAGCGAAAGCTCAAGGAAGCCATTACTTTTCGCGACGAACAGATGATCAGGATCTACGGGGCGAGATACGTCAATTACAAAAAACGGCGTAATAACGGAGGATAAAGGGGGCGTTTTTTTATACCTTTGGATACCCGTTTCCACCCACGCAATATCCCCTTCCGATGAACCTGGTATCCATTCTAATGCTGCTGCTCGGCATCACATCGGGCGCACTTTTCGTTTTTTTCCTGCTGAGGCGCGACGCTGCGGCCAAACAAAATCGCATACAGGAACTGCTTGACGAACAGGCCCGGCTCTCCGAGGAGGTTTCGCGTATGGAAGAGCGCAGCGACAGCCGGCAATCCCGCATTGACACGCTCGAACAGGAGCGCCGTGATCTGGAACTGCGCAACACCGGTCTCCACGAACAACTTACGGAAGCCAAAACCACCAACCGGCATCTGCAGGAGAAGCTGGACTCGTTTAAAAAGGAGATCGCCGAAATCCAGGAGTCGTACAAAGACCAGTTCAAGGTACTGGCCAACGAGATACTGGAGGAGAAAAGCAAACGGTTCAGTGAACAGAATCGGACCGGCCTGGAGCAACTGCTCACACCCCTTGGCGAAAAAATCAAAAGCTTCGAGAAGAAGGTGGAGGACACCTATAAAGAGGATGTCCGCGACCGTATTTCGCTGAAAGAGCAGATCGCCCAGCTCAGTGAACTCAACAGTAAAATGACCGAGGAAGCGGGGAATCTGACTCGCGCTCTCAAAGGAGAAACCAAATCGCAGGGCTCCTGGGGTGAAGTGATTCTGGAACGGATTTTGGAAAAATCCGGCCTGCAGAAAGACCGTGAGTATGTGGTTCAGCCCTCTTTCAGCGATGACGGCAAGCGCAGGCAACCCGATGTGGTTGTCCATCTGCCCGACAACAAACAGCTGGTCATCGATTCCAAGGTCTCACTGGTCGCTTTCGAAAAATATGTCTCCGCCGACGACGAACAGGAGCGCTCCAAAACCGCCCAGGAACACATCCGGTCGGTGCGACGGCACGTACGTGACCTGAGCGACAAAAATTATCAGAATCTGTATGGCATCAACAGTCCCGATTTTGTACTGCTTTTCCTGCCGATTGAGCCGGCGTTCGGCCTGGCGATTCAGCTCGATCCCGAATTGTACAACGACGCCTTCGACAAGAATATCGTGATCGTCTCTCCAACAACGCTTCTGGCCACGCTGGCCACCATTTCCAATATCTGGAAGCAGGAATACCAGAACCGGAATGCCATGGAAATCGCCGAGGCGGGCGGACGCCTGTACGACAAGTTCGTCGGCTTTGCCGAGGACCTCACCGACCTCGGAAACCGGATTTCCCAGACACAGAAGAGCTACGATGGGGCCATGAACAAACTCAGTGACGGCCGGGGCAACCTCGTCAGACAGGCCGAACGACTGCGTGAACTTGGGGCACGTGCCAGCAAAACCCTGCCGGCCTCGCTACAACCAGACCCCGATTCCGACGATTGAATTTGCCTATCTGCGTCCCGTAAAAAAGGATTCGTTTGCAACAGAAGAGTCGGAGCCGGTGTTGGCAGGCATGGTTAGCGGCAACCTGATGGTAAACGTGGAGCCCTTCCCTTTTTCGGTTTGAAGCTGGATGGTCCCCTGGTGGTAGGCTACCAGATTTTTGACAATAAACAGGCCCAGGCCCGAAGAACCTTCGCCGCCCGTTGGCTGGGAGGATAGACGCTGAAATTCTCCGAATGCCTTCTTTTTATCTTCATCCGAAAAACCCTGGCCATTATCCGATATTTCGATCAGCATTTCGCCGTCTCCGGAAAACCTGCGAATACAAAGGGATATGCGTCCACCACGCTGGGTATATTTGATGGCGTTGGCCAGCAGGTTCTCGATGATACTGCGCAGGCTGCTTTTGTCACATTCCAGATAGCAGTTCGGGGGGACATCCGCCTCCAGGGTTTGCGATTTTGTCCGGCTAAGCACACGAAAATCCCGAATAATCGCTTCGCACAACTCCGATAAATTGACTTTTTCGTAGTTGACCTCCAGTTCGTTGCTGCTGATCCGCTTGAAGTTTACCAGATCTTCCAGAAGCCGCATAATGCGTCCGCCCGCCGACTGAATAAACGAGCTGTATTCCAGTACCGACTCCGGATCGTTGCTTTCGCTCTTCAACAGGTCACAGTAACCCATGATGACCCCCACCGGGTTTCTGAGATCATGCGCCACAACACTCATAAAACGCGACATGGTCTGGTTTGCAAACTCCAGTTTTCCCTTTTCATCGCGCAATTCAATCGTCCGGTCGCTGACCAGCTTTTCAAGCTGACGATTTTTGCGACGCAGATACCAGGTGCGCCAGTACAGCAGCAGATAGATTGCCAGCGCCAGGCCCAGGGCATAGATTACATAGGCAACGCGGCTCAGGTACCAGGGTGGGTGGATGGTTATGTGCAGCTGCCCCTCTTCGCCCACCAATCCGTTCCGGTTTATGGCCCTGACCCGGAATACGTATTCTCCGGCGGGCAGATTGGTGTACTCCCTGAAATTCAATTCGTGCACATCCGACCAGTCCTCGTCGAATCCCTCCATCCACACCTGAAAAAAGACGGTACCGGAATAGACAAAGGTGGGAGCCGCATAGGTCAGGCGCAGGCTGTTCTTTTCATAGGGCAAGTCGAGTGATTGCAGGTTATCCTGCTCCGAAAAGCGTTGTCCAAGAGCCGAGTAAGTCCGGATCACATTTCCGTCACGGTCATGGACACTTCTGACCGCGCTCCGAAATCCGACTCCGTAACGGTCCGGCAGTGATCGGTCCAGCATGATCAGCGACTCATCACCACCCATCCAGATTTTGCCATCGGTATCGGCAAGCATGCTGTACAATCCGATGAACAATCGTTGTGGAAGGATGATATCATCCAGATTCCAGGCACCGGGTTCTTCGCCCCCGGGATCATCCTGCTCAAGCAACACCAGTCCTCCCGGTCGGTAAAGCCATAAATCGCCGCTGCCGTCCCGGGCATCCTGATGTCGAAATACCTGCTGATCATCCTCGGGAAACAGTTCCCTGACGCCGGGAACCAGTTCGAATATATTTGGCGGGATGGAGTCGGCTTCGTGATACCGATCGTATGTCTCGGAGAGGTGAAACAATCCGATACCCGATGAAAGGGCCCAGGAACCGTCCGGCATGTGACCCATGAAATGTTCGCGCTCCGATACGGCGGGATACTCCGTTGTGTGAAAACGGCGTATCTGCGGCTGGTCAGCGTGTGGGTCTGTTCTGATATCCACCCGAATGATATCCTCAAAACGGTTTCCCAGCCAGAGATAACCATGGCGGTCTTCAGCCATGAACCGGATATCAGCCCGTTCCAGTGGCAGTGCGGTGACCCGGAATGCGTTGTCAAAATCAGATCGCCGGTAGGCTTCGGGGTCGATGGTGATGGCGAAAATGCCGTTATCGGCGCCGGCAAAAAGGGTATTGGAATGACGTTTTGAAGCGTACAGGCTGTAAATGCGCTGACCACTGCCGCTCCCAGCTATCGCTTTCTTTCGGCCATTCACAAGAAGAGAGAGAGAGTCTTCGGGTCCGGCAATCAGCAATCCGTCGGCCGGAGTTCCGATCACCTGTTCAACCGTCATCAGATCCCAGGTCTGACCCTCCTCGGCCGCCTCCACCTTCTTCAGCCGGTTCCTGCGAACCAGAACGTTATCATTGGACGGTGGAATCTGACTCGCATCTCCACGGCCGGTGACGGCCTGAATCATATAGAATAATCCCTGGCTGGTTCCAACAAAAAGTGTGTCCTGCTTGCGGGCAAGGGAGAGCGTCGCCCCTTCCAGCCCGAGTTCGTTGTCCCAGTAGCGCAGCGGACGGCCGTACTCAAAACGGGTTATGCCGTTGTTGGCGAGTGCCCAGAGTCCGCCTTCCCGGTCTGTGCCCAGGCCGATAATCAGATTGGTGCGCAAACCGTCATCCTCGGTCAATTGATCGAGGATGGTGCCTTCCGGACTGATTATGATAATACCGGCATTGATTGTGTTGATGGCAATCATACCGTCGTCTGTACGCAAGGCACCATAAAGCCGGATGCGGGAGAGATGGGTATCGAGACCGGTATCCAGGGGTTCTGCCTCGAAAGTCCATCGCGCCGTTCCGATTTTTTCCGGGGCAAACGGTATCACATTGACGGAACCGTTCTTATCATCTTCCGTTGCCGGGGAGTCATCCGTATGATTCGCCGGGTCCGGGCCGCCCATTTCCTGCTCAGAGTGTTTTTTAACATGGAGATGGTAAAAGCCGCTCTCCTGGTGTCCGGCAAAAGCCGTTGCGTCCGACAGTTGCACCAGCAGTGAAAGCCGCCCGGCGGGTTGATCGGACTCAATGACCAGAGCCAGCCGGTCGTCCTCAACCGTAAGCAACCCCAGCTCCGGGTGATTTATCAGCGGCCGTCCATCAAAGGTGAACAACCGGCCGAAGTTGGCGTTCTCACCGGATTCCCAAATTGTGAGTGTCTGGAAGTCCCATTGAAGAAGGAAATCGTTGGCGTTGAATATGACTCCCCCGTCGATGCTATACACATCCCAGACATTGTTGATCGCGATATTGTCAGGAACAAGATGCATGAGAGAGTGGTACTCCGGCCGGCCAAGCGAATCGGGTTCCAGATAACCAATTTCGTTGAGACCGCTGACATAGATACGGCCGTCGTCACCAAATGTCAGGCTGCGCGCCGGGCGCTGGCGATTCAGTTCCACCAGATTCCAGTCACTTCCATCGTAAATAAGCACACCGGAGCTGTTGGCTATGTAGATGAACCCGTCATCATCCTGAAGCATATCCCAGTTCTGAGGCGCTCCCTGGTAATCGTGCCCCGACCAGGTCTGCTCATAAATCTGTCCCCGAACATCAGGAACAGCTGATAGCATCCCCAAATCCAGGGCTGCGGCCTGCTCTTCAGTGAAAAGGACAACTCCTGCAATAAGAATGCAGAAGCCGGCTTTCAATGGAAGCATCCGGTGTTTGTTATTGTCTGGCGCCATACCCGGTTTATCATACCCAATGCATTAAAACATAAGTTGAGAATAACAAACTTGCGCATAAAGAGGAAGAAAAAAACACCGAAATTGCCTTGAAATATTGTCATTTTTTGCTCAATACCCGTGTTATCCTGCCACAAATAAGTAACTGCGTGAAATCAAACCCGTGGCAGAAACACTCGATCTTAAGGTGGTGATCACGTATTTTCCATACCTGACTTTCCCCAATACCTGACCGATGAAACGCATCATTATTGACATAGAGATAAAAAACGTGATCGAAATCGTCAAGAAACGCAAGGGGCGCATGGCCGCGTTTCTCGCAAAATATTTTGTGCGGGAGGAGGCGATTCACGACGAGGTGGAAGCGCGGGTTGTCGGAGAGATCCAGAAAACCCTGGAAAAAAACATCGGAATCAGGCTTCACGAGGAGGGAATCAAGGCGCGGGTAACCATCCGCAAGGAAAACCCCTGAGGGGCTTGCCAGCCGGCAAAGGCGGTATTCTCCGGCTTCCGACGTGCCGCCATTTGTGCGATAAGTTCCCCCCGTAATCACCCCCCGCAGTACAGTGATTATCCGGCAGCCACAGGATCACTGTAACCGGTGGAAGAAGCCGTAACCGTATCAGCGTATTGTGCCGTCCCCTTTCACGTAGCGATCGAACCAGTCGACGACCCGCTCCATGAAGTCGATACGGTGCGCCCGTTCGACGAGGCCATGTGGCTGTCTGGGATACATCACCAGTCCTGTTGGAATGTCGTTAAGCCGCAGGAACTGATGCAGCTGGATGGACTGCTCGGGATGGACGCGGTCATCTGCCATTCCGTGCGCTACCAGAATGGGCGTATTGGCGTTTTGCAGGTGCGCGATGGGAGAACGGTCCCAGTTGAGGCCATGATTCTCAAACCACCATAGGTCCCAGTGGGTAATGGACATTTCGTGCGGGATGTCGGTGGTTCCCATGAACGAGATCCAGTTGGAGAGGCCGGCAAAAGTGATTGCCGCCGCAAAGCGATCGGAGTATCTGGTTCCGGCCCAGGCCGAGAAGTAGCCACCGTAGGAGGTACCGGAAATGCCTACCTTCCTCGGATTAACCACCCCATCGTAGGCCAGGTGGTCGATTCCGCGAATCACATCCTCGAACTCCTTGCCGCCGAGGTCGCGGTGATTGGCCATGGTGAATGCCGACCCGCGGCCCCCGCTGCCGCGATAATTGGGTTTGAGCACCACATATCCGTGAGAGGCGAGCACTTGCGCCGGGTACAGCGGACGTGTATTCCATCCGTCCAGGCTCACTCCTTCCGGTCCGCCGTGAGGCAGAATGGCCAGCGGATAGCTCTCTCCATCCTCGTAACCCACCGGGTAGGTGAGCACACCTTCAATCAGCAGGCCGTCGGGACCTTCCCAGGTGATCGTTTCCTGCCGTCCCAGCGTGAGGTTGTCCAGAAACGAATTGTGCCGGGTGAGGCGCTCCCAGCCGGTGCCATCAAGAGTGTGGAGATACACCTCTGACGGATGATCGCGCCGGTGTACTGATGCGGCAAATGTTTCTCCGGAACTGTCGAAGCTAACGGATCGGAACACCTCCAGGCCATCGCCGGCCAGAAGCACCGCATGCCCTCCTGACGCCGGAATCTCACGCAACGTGGTGCGTGTCCCTTCCACGGCAACAAAACGGAGAGTAACATCGTCTTTCCAGGCGAGCCATTCAATTGTTCCTTCGTAGTTTTCCGGGGTTATGTCTATCGGCGTGTAATCGCCGACATCCAGCACGTAAAGTCTCTGCGGGAGGGGATCGTTTAACGCTTTCGCTGCCAGAAAGGCGAATTGCCGGCCGTTTGGTGACCAGCGCAGGGGTCCGACTTTACCCTGGCTTTCGGCCAGCATATCCAGTGAACCATCCTCCCGGTCCAAAACGAGGATTTCGCTGAACATCATCTCATCGTCAATACCCGTTCCATGCGTGGTGCGCACCGCCAGATGCCGCCGGTCCGGTGCCCATTCAAAATCCCAGACGGTCATGTTGTCCGGCGTAGCGGCCTGGGCCTCTCCATTTTCCTGAATCCAGAGCCGCACGTGGCGCTCGTCCTCTCCATAGACATCCATATCAAAGCCCTGTTCGCGCCGCTCCCTCACTTCCCGGGGCCAGGGACTTCTCATGGTGTAGGCCAGAATCGACGGGTCATCCGAAAAGGAGTACGCCATGACCCCTTCCGGAGCGCTGGTGTGCTTTTGAAGGCCTCCGTCAACGATATCCAGGGAATAGACCTGTGGACGATCGTGATGGTCCGTGTCGGTCATGCGGAATGCAATGCGCCGGCTGTCGGGCACCCAGGAAACGGAGGATACGCTTTGTGGCGCGGCGATAAGCTGGCCGGATTCGCCGGTCCGGATATCCAGAACATGCAGCTCCTGGTAGTCGCCACCGATCTCATCCTCCGCCGAACGGGGCTTTCGGAGGGTATAGACGACATGGTTCCCCTGGTCATGCATCAGTACCTGTCCCACATGCTCAAGGGAAGCTACTTCCTCCGGTGTGATCTGCGCACGGGATTCTCCGGCAGTTGCGGCGAATAACAGGAAAGCCAGGACGATGGTGAAGCGGGTGGGGTATGATCGGGTCATGGTGATGGGTTGTAAGGTGTCGGTTGATGCCGGACAGATACCGCATCCGGTTATCCTGCTGATACATGCATGTATCCGGCCTCATAGCCGGCCGGAGTGGGGGCTTCAGGGCCGGTACTCCTCACGCAATTTGTCTCGGAACAATGATTTGAACTTGTCGATCTTGGGACGAATCACCACCTGGCAGTATCCCTGGTCGGGATTGTTTGCAAAAAAGTTCTGGTGATAGTCTTCGGCCTGGTAAAACGCGTCAAACGGCGTGATTTCGGTGACGATCGGATCATCGAAAATATCCGATTCATCCAGCTTGCCCTTGTAGTATTCGGCCCGTTCACGCTGATGGTCGTTGTGATAGAAGACCACGGAGCGGTACTGCGGTCCCACGTCGGCACCCTGGCGGTTCAATGTAGTAGGGTCGTGGGTGCGCCAGAAAATCTCCAGCAGCGCATCGTAACTGACCAGCTCGGGGTTGTAGGTAATCTGAACGGCTTCCGCGTGACCGGTTTCTCCGGTTTTCACGACCCGATAGGAAGCTTCGTCCTTTCTTCCGCCGGAATAGCCGGAGACTACCGAGGTCACACCATCGACACGGCTGAATATCGCTTCCACGCACCAGAAGCAGCCCGCGCCGAATGTGGCTTTTTGCTCATTTGCCATTATTGCATCTGTTGAGGTAATACGGGCACCGGCAATATCGGCGAAAAACAAGGCCGTCAAAAGTACCAGTGCCACTGTAAGTTGTTTGATGATTGCTTTCATGAAGAAATCGCAAGCCGGGCAAACCAGCCTATCAGGCCTGGGGGGGCTCCTCTTGTCCCTCGCCCGGCGAACCGAACCGGAACTGATTGGAGAACGAGGTCTTCAGCTCTTCGAGGTCATCCTGGCTGACCAGCTCGTTCATCTCCTTGACGCCCACTTTCTGAATCAGATTGAAAATCATGCGGTTGAAAATCATCTGATGGGCCATGGATGTGATCTGCATGAGCTGTTCCTGGCCGATCTGCTGATTGGACAGTTGCAGTTTGTTCATAATCGGTTCCAGAACCGTATGCGCCATTTTGGCCAGCTGCTTTTCCAGTTCCTGTGCCTGTTCGTTTTTCTTGCTTGTTATCTCTTTTCCGTCCTGATCTACTAACTTCATGTAATTAACTGTTTATTTGTGATTTACTATTAGGCTACCGGAAGCGGCCAAAACAGGAACCAGCCCACAGTTCCCTGCCGGCAACACTCATTCGAAACGAAATTCATGAGGCGGCTCGGCATCCAGCAGATGACGTACAAAAAAGTCCCAGGTTCGCCGGACCATATATCTTTCGTTGGCAAACCCGTGATCTCTGTTGGGCATAACAATCAAATCGAAATCTTTGTTCTCTTCTATCAGTTCATTGATAAAAAGGAGCGTCATGTTGGGATGGACGTTATTGTCCATGGTTCCGTACGAAAGCAGCAGCCTGTCTTCCAGCTGGTCCGCTTTCGTCCAGATCGCCTGCGTGGCAAACGTGTCATCCCCGTTATTTATGATCCGCTGGCCCTGATATTTTTCTCCCCAGTAGTAGGTGTAGCCGCGGTTGTCCAGGTTTCCGGCACTGGCCACGCCCGCCTTGAACACGCCGGGGTGGTCCAGCAGGGCGCTCACTGTGGCGTATCCGCCTCCGGAGTGGCCATAGATCCCTGCCCGGCTGTCATCCAGCCAGTCGTAGCGTTCCGCAAGCTGCCGGATGGCGGCGATCTGATCCGGAATGCCGTTATCGCTCATATCGCCATACCAGGCGGTGTGAAATGATTTTGAGCGCAGCGGCGTACCGAGGGCATCCAGCTGGATGACCACGAAGCCGAGTTCGGCAAGGGCGTGCACCTGCCCACGACGGGCCGCCGCAAAACTGCGCGTGCCGACGCTGCCGACCTGCGGACCCGGATAAATATTGATGACAACCGGATAGCGATTCGCCGGGTCGAATCCGGACGGTTTGTACATTACACCATGGAGATCGGTTTCTCCGTCCCGGGCCAGGGTCACAAAGGGCTCGGGAAGAGTCCAGGGGGATTCAAGCAATCCGGTGATATCGGCTTCGGCAACCGTCATTACCACGGCTCCGGTTCCGTCACGGACCACCGTAACCGATGGCTCACGGAACGAGGAGTACTCATCCACAAAAAACCTGCCTGAGGGCGATACGGAAATGTCATGGTTGGCCGGCTCCGGTGTTAACAGCACAGGCTCGGCCGTCTGAACGGCTGGAGGCTCCACGTTATCTCCCTGCTGAGGATGGCGGCCTTCGGTGGCGGCATCATCCGCCCGATACGATCCGATATTCACCCTGTAAAGATGCGCAAGGTAAGGGTCGCGGCCCTCTTCCCTGCCGGCGGCGGTAAAGTAGATATCGCCGGAAGCCTCATCCACAACCAGCACATCGACCACATTCCAGGCGCCTTTGGTAATCCGGGCAACCTGACTCCCGTCCCCGAGCCGGTGGAGATAGAGATGGCCCCATTCGTCGCGGCGGCTGAACCAGATGACCTCTTCGCGGTCAAACAGCACACGCCAGTTCGGGGCGCCCCGTGAAGTCAGATTCGACTCGAAAAAGGTCTCCGCCTCTTCGCTTAAGACATGGCGGACATCCCCGGTCCGGGTATCGGCGATGTAGAGGTCAACGCGCCGGTAGTCGCGCGAGGTGTTCACGAATGCCATTTGGGAGGCGTCTTCACTCCAGGCGATGTCGGCCCACTGCCCGTCGCGTTCCAGGCCGCAGCAGTTGGAGGTGCGCTGATGCGCGGGCTTGCTGTCGATCCAGATTTTGGTACGGCTCTCCACATCCAGGATAACCCGTTCGTGCATCGGCACGATGGTGTCGCCGGGCAGCGCATAGGGCCAGGATTCGAGTACAGGCCGATCCTGCGCCGTCTCCAGCAGGTGCATCTCTGCCACGTCGCGTTCGTCGAGCCGGTAGGTGGCAATTTTCCGGGAGTCGGGCGACCAGTTCAGCACGGGACGTTCCGAATGAAACCATCCCTGGGAATTGGTGCCGAATCCATAGCGATATTCTCCGGCGGTAGTCAGCGCGAATTCCTCGCCAGTCTCCATGTCGCGTATCCAGAGGTTGTGATCGCGGATAAAAGCTGCCAGCCGTTCATCGGGGGAGAGTACACTGTTTTCGGGCTGTGATTCGCGCTCCGACTCCCGGCACCGGTAGTTGTCAAGGTCGCACTCCCAGTGTGTGCTGTTCGCCTCGAAGAGGATGGCGGACTCATCCCGTATGTAGCGGAAGGTGCGAAAAGGGAGGTCACCTGACTCGATTTCCTCATCGGCCTCGAGGAGTTCAGTGAGGGATTCGGCCAGTCGCTCGTGGTCGAATGCTGGTACCTGGTCACCGGATGCCGGATCAACAAGGAAAAAGCGGTGGCTGTTCGTGTCGGTACGGGTGCGGTACCAGAAGCGGTCGTCGTCTATCCACTGCGGAGAGATGCCACTGAAATACACTTTGGGAGCAGCATTCCAGCTCAACAGCTCTTCCGCACGACGATAGTCCTCTTCGGTAACGGACGATGCCGGCGACGGCCTGTCGGCAGCGGCCTGATGCGCCGTGGAGCAGGCCGAAAATGATAACAGGGAGATCATCACCCCGAGAAACCCCAGCTTTCCAGCGGCGATTTGTTTTGGTATGGCCGGCAAAACGCGACTGTTCAGCCGATGCGGGAAGTTCGTCTCAATATCGGTGGATCGCGACGCGGCCGGTGAGATACGGCACAGCTGTCCGGCAGTCCGGTGTTTCACAAATATCCGGCAAAACGGAATCAATCCGGTCATGGCAGTGGTATTTGGGTTATCAGGAAAAATGGGAGCAAGAGTTTCTGTCAGGGCCGGTTCGGCGGCAGGTGAATAAGCGGATCGGGCATGGCGTACTTATAGAGCATTCGCTGTTCGTCGCTCACCGTGTAGATGGCGTTATGCTGTCTGAGCACCGAGATCCCCTCCAGGTCACGGTTTCCGGCCGGTGCGGCAAACGCGGCCAGTGGCCGGCCGGTGGTATCAAGAATAAAAACGGCGCGGGCCTGGTCGCTTGCCATCCAGAGCAGGCCGGTTTCGCTGTCATAAAACAGTCCGGACAGATCGACCCCATCGCTCTCCGGATCCGCCCCGAAATCGACCGGTCTGTACTGAAGGTTGCGGGCCTCACCGTCGCCGGTCAGCTCCAGCTCGATAAAAACTCTGGGATTTTGCTTGTTTACGAGGTAGATGGTACCCGTGGAGGGGTTGACGGAGATGCCTTCGAGTCCGTCGTTGACTCTTTGCTGCTCCACCTCCACATCAAACCGTTGCAGTTCGGTACCGTCGGTCGCATACTGCACCACCTGCCTGAGGCGCTCTTCGGCGACATACAGGGTCAGGTCTCCGGGATGCTGACTGATGCCCTCCATATCGTGACCGTTCACCCGCAACTCTTCCAAAATTTGGCCGGTTTGATCCAGCCGGTAGATGCTTCCTCCGGGATCGTCGCTCACCGACCAGAAGCCGTCTCCGTCATAATCCGGACTCAACCCGGAAGGATCGCTTAACGCCAGCGAATGGTGAGACTGTAATTCGAGACGTTCGAGCAGATTCCTGTTTCCGGGAGTGGGTTGGGTCATGGGAACAAGAAACCCCTTGTGCTCTGCGCGAAATGCGGCACGCCCCATGGATATTTGCGGATGGACATCCAGCTTGTGGTAGGATACCGTATCAATTTGCGGGGTATTGGCGGATGCGGGTCCGTAGAGGCCGATTTGGGCCCCTTCTTCCGGGAGCTGAAAGCGGGTGTGAACCGCTGATTCGCCAGAAGATTCACCGCTGGTCCAGATCAGCAGAAATCCGTCCGGCGGGATGGCGGTCTGATCCGGAATGGTGTCGATACGGTCTGAATAGACACCGCACTCCACACCGGCGATGATCCATCCGCTGACATCCACCTCTTCAAACTCCCGGTTGTGCAATTCAATCCATCCGCTGTACCCGTCGTAATCAGGATCGGCGATAATTCCGTCCTGAACGACCATAAATTCACTGATAACGACATCGCTGAATTCAAAACCGGAGTTGTCGCCGGGCTGCCCTCCACACTCAATGACGACACCGTCTTCATCCGGGTCATCGGAAACGGGATCGGAGCAGGCCAGGTGCGTGAAACCAAAAGTGAGTATAATCAGCAGAAAACGAAACAAGGTAGCGGGTGTGGATTCCAACAGAGAAGTAATTGCAGGACAGGATATATTTTTGAACATCAGATTGGTGATACCGGCTCTTTTCCCGAGGCTGCAGGAAAATGGCACAATAGGTAAAACTGCGAAACCCCTCTTTTAAAAGCAATTGAAATTGTAACTTGACAAGTTGCCCGACTGTTGATTACATTTTAACGACACTTACTAAGTAAAATGTCTACAGACAGTTACAGCATGCCCAAGACGAATTATCTGCCGATTACCATGTGTACCATGTGTTGCACACCCTCCGGAGGTAGTGGGTAGATATCAGCTGTAACCATGTCGTGACAGACATTTCTGATGTAAAGCCCGCTGCCATCCGGTTGCGGGCTTTTTTTTTGCCTGTCAGCGGATCCTTGCCGCAAAACCCCATCCACAAAACTGACACCGTAACTTTCTTCATTCGATTTCCCGAATCAATCGCACGCACATGCCGATCCAAACCAGCACAACCGAAACCAACCGGAATGGCCGCAGAGCCAACAACGAACCCGAGTCATCCGGGACCGATAACCGCCATGGTGAGCCACCGACCGTATCCGGCAGAACAGCCGGCGACAACGGCAAGATGAGGTCCGGGCATATCCCCGGACGGGTTGCCATTGTCGGTGCCGGTCCGGGCGACCCCGAGCTGATTACCCTGAAAGCGGTGAGATTGCTGCGATCGGCCGATGTCGTTTTGTATGACCGTCTTTGCAACCCTGACCTTCTGCATTTTACCAGGCCCGGCACCCGGAAGATATGCGTCGGCAAGCAGTGTGGAAAACCTTCCATCAGTCAGGCCGATATCAACCGGCTGTTGATTTCCCATGCGCGAAACGGTGGCATGGTGGTCCGGCTAAAGGGCGGCGACCCGTTTATTTTCGGGCGGGGCGGTGAGGAGTGCATGGAACTGGCACAGCACGGCATTCCATTTGAAGTTGTGCCCGGCATCAGCAGTATTTCGGCTGTGCCGGCCTATGCGGGAATACCGTTGACCATGCGCAATCAGGCAACCGGATTTACGGTCATCAGCGGACACCTGCACGACGGCAGTGATTCCTACGACTGGCGAGCTCTGGCCGGTATCTCCACCCTGGTGATCCTGATGGGGCTGAAAAACCTGCACCGTATCATTGAAGAGCTGATCCGGAACGGCAAGCCGGCCGACACTCCCATTGCGCTCATCCGTTGGGGAACCACCGTGGAACAGCAGGTGATCACCGGGACCCTGGCGGACATCCCGGCTAAAACCGGGGGAGTCACATCCCCCGTCACCATCGTTATCGGCGAGGTGGTGCAGCATACTCGCGAGCTGGCATGGTTTCAGCCGGAGCGCGCGCACACACGCACTGTCCGGCAGCTAAGCTGACCGGCAAAGAAAACCGCCCGTTTCCGTTGATCCCGGGCAACAGCCAATACCATATTATGAGCGATTATCACCATAAGCATACACGTTTGAACGAAAAAGAACGTCCGCAGGCAGGGGCACAACCGGAAAGCGGCAGCATGAGCGGCCACAGCAGGCCTTCCGGGCGTACAGATTCACAGGCCTCCCGCATATCGGATGAAGAGATCCGCCGCCTGAATACGAGATTCCGGGATGCCGGTCCGGAGCAAATTCTGCAATGGACCGTTGCCCGTTACGGCGATGATGCCGTGCTCTCTACCGGGTTCGGGGCGTCAGGAATCGTGCTTATGCACCAGCTTTCACTGGTGAAGCCGGGAGCCGCAGCGTTTTACCTGGATACCGACCTTCTGTTCGGTGAAACCTATGAACTGATTGACCGAATTCGCGAACGAATGGAGTTGAATCTGGTGCGGGTGCGGCCGGAACTATCGCTGGATGAACAGGCGGAACAATACGGCGACCGGTTGTGGGAAACGCGTCCCGACCAATGCTGCCACATCCGGAAAGTGCTGCCGCTGCAACGCTTTCTGTCGGATAAACGGGCCTGGATCACCGGCATCCGCAGAGATCAATCCGAGACCCGCAAACACACCGAACTGTTTGCATACGATCAGCGGCTGGATATCCTGAAAATAAACCCGCTGGCGTCGTGGCCGGAAGAAGACGTTTGGAGCTACATCCGCATCAACGATTTGCCTTACAATGAATTACATGACAAGGGATATCCCAGTATCGGCTGTTGGCCCTGCACAAATCCGGTAAGCGAAGGCGAAGACCTGCGCGCGGGACGCTGGTCGGGAACCGGGAAAACAGAATGCGGCATTCACATGAAATAATCATGACCGATTTAAATTATATGAACTACCTCACTAAAAGAATCCGAATCAAATAAACCAAATGAAAGATTTGCCAGAAACAGAGAACGGCGATAAGATTCCAGTTAATGAAGAAAATGAAGTTGAACGCTTTACTTTCTCTCTCCTTGGTAAACAAGCCTTACAGTTTTTCAATTTAGAAAAAGGTTTTTTACATACGCTAAAGCTGTTGATTATAAATCCGGGAAAGCACATTCGGGCCTATTTGAGTCATGATCGTAATCGCTTGATAAACCCATTTAAATTTTATCTATTTACTGGAACAATATTTGTTTTTATCTATCGATATTTACTTTCAGAGGAGCATTTCGAGAATAGAGTTGATTCTGAATTGGAGCAAGAAGTCTTTTTGTTCATTATTCACTACTATCACTTTTTTCTGCTGTTTGCAGTATTCTTTATCGCATTCTTTTCTTACTTGCTTTTCAAAAAAGAATCAGGCTATAACCTAATAGAAATTTTGATTTTTAATCTATATATTACGGGCATATTTTTTGCAATATCTATTATTACGTCTCCACTGGGTGATAATTTTCAGCCTTACAGTGATATTATCATTAGCCTTATTTCTTTCTCCTATTTTATATTTGCGTACATATCATTTTTTAGGGGAGATTACTTGGAAACAACAGTTAAAACTGTATTAGCTATTATCCTTGGAATATGTACGATTATATTTTTAATTATTCTGTCAGGGTTTATCGTAGGTTTTTTGCAAGCCGTATCTCAAGCCTAAAAATCCAAAATCAACAATCTCATATCTAAATCACGCAAATATGATTTTTTTTCAAAAGGTAACAGATAAGTGGAACCGTCTTTCAAAAGTTAAGAAGACCGTTATATGCGCACTTATCATTATAATATTGGGTGTACTTCTATATTCAATAGGTTTCAAGATTGGCGAAGCTTTTGGTGATGCGTTTGGGAGTTAAAAAGCATATACCGCTATTTGAACTGTAGTAATATTCATGAACCCTAAATCTGTGGGTATAACATTGGTTACAATCTGTCAGCGGCCCTTGCTTTTGCCAAAATCACTGCTGGAAAGAATACTTGCTGCATTCTCTGAGTGCAGCGTAACCGCTGCAGGTTAAACCTGGGCCGATATTCAAATCACCATGAAATCTTTTTATCCGATATACCTGACCCGGCTTGATGAGAAGAAGGTCGTGCTGCTGGGTGGTGATGAAGAAGCCGAACGTAAGCTCGATGAACTGCTCTCGTTTGGTGCGAGGGTGCATGTTTTGAGCGAAGAGATAACGGATGAAATGCGCCGATGGCATGACGGCGGGCGTTTCAAGTGGACAGCGCGGGAGTACCGCTTCGGTGATCTGGAGGGAGCCGGATTCGTGGTGGCGGCCGATTACTCCCAACAGATGGCCGAAGAAGCGGCCGGAGAGGCGAAGGAGCGCAACCTGATTATCAATGTGATGGACAACATCCCGCTTTCCAACTCCGCGTTCGGCTCGGTGGTGCGGCGCGGCAAGCTTACCGTCTCCTTCTCGACAAATGGACTGGCACCCGCGCTGGCGGTTCGGCTCAAGCAGAGGTTCCAGCGGGAACTGGACGAGGCTTATGGCGAATTTCTGGAGTTGGCCGAACAAATCCGTCCGTCCATTATGGCGCTGATGCACGATTCGGAGGCCCGGAAGAAACGATGGTACGAATGGGTGGATTCGGAGGTAATCCCCCTGCTGCGTGAGGGGCGCAGAGACGACGCTTTGGCATTGACGGAACAGATATGGGGCCGGGCAATCATGAAGCGGTCGGGGTTGCGGGCGAAAGAGAAGCTGCTTGTTCGATTGTTACGGAAAGCAGCCGCTCTCTTTTCGTGAATCCCGCCGGTTAACCTTCAGACCACGCCTGCGGTGCGGCACGGAGGGTTTGCCGGTATTCGCACGGGGCAACTCTGCTGGATGCCGAAACGACTTATGCACCTCTTGCAGCAAGGGAATCTGCGGACAGCGGATAGCGGCGAAAATTGTTACTCTTGCGCTTCCGCGTACCGGTCTGCGATGCTTTCCAGTTGCTCCTGGATGCGCTCCTCCGGCCACCATTCACCGCGAATCATCACACCTGCCCGCTCACGAACTGCCGCGATATCGACCAGCGGATTGGCCTCGAGCAGAATCAGATCTGCCCGGCGTCCTTCTTCCACCGTACCGAATGCATCGGGTGTATTCAGATATCCCGCAGGATTGCGGGTTCCGGTGACCAACACGTCGAACGGAGTGAGACCGGCTGCCACCATCATCTCCATCTCGTGATGGATGGAAAATCCCGGCACGTTGAAAAACTGGGGAGCGTCGGATCCCAGCGCGATGGGCGCGTTATGTTCATGCATCGCCTTTAGCAAATCGCGCCGGACCTGCACAAGTCGTTGTGCCGCTTCCTGCTGAAAATCGTCTCGTGCCTGAAAGTTATGCTTGGCCTCCACCCAGTGATCCAGCACACTCTGGGGCATGTAGCGCATTTCCGGCCATTGGATCATCTCTTCAGGAGCTTCCGGCGATGCCAGATGCTCAACGAGGCTGAGCGTCGGTATATTCCAGGTACCGGCCTCAATGGTTCGTTCGATCGCCTCATGCATCCGCTCTTCATCGATCAGGTCCACAACGCCGCTCCCAAAAAAGCCGGGATTGCGATCAGCGGCGTCCGGATGCTCTTTCGCCATGAATTCAACGTAGCGGTCGAAATGATCGATGGATGCCTGATGCACCTCCAGTGCTCCCAGAAGGCCGACTTCCTCGGGGATATGGCCTCCAAACGGAATTCCTGCCGCATGCGCTTCATCCACCAGGGCCTCGTACGCATCCGCCCGAATATTTCCGATTTTGATCAGGTCGAATCCGGCTTCGACAAATTCATGCACGGCTTCGCGAGCTTCATCCGGACCCGGGATGTTATTGGGGCTGGTCCACGGTGTGGCGGCGGTGACATGCGGTCCGGGGATTTCACCATTGTCGATCCGTTCGATAAGTTCAAGATGGTATTCGTGTCCCGACATGTTTCGCACGGTGGTCACGCCATTTGAAATATAGAGAAAAAGCATGTCTTCGGCGTATTGCGGATCATCGGGGCCGGGGATGTGTCCGTGCATTTCCGCCAGGCCGGGCATCAGGTAACGCCCGGAGCCGTCGATAACATTTGCGCCCTCGGGAATTTCGACCTGGTCGGTCGGGCCCACCGTTGCAATCTGATCGTTGCGCACAACCACCGTATGATTTTCCAGAACCAGTTCCGTGTGCATCGGTACCACCGTCACATCTGTGAAGGCATACAGTCCGGGGATGGTGACCTCCTCTTGCTCGCAAGCCGTTAATGCAACCGCCAATAACATGACCGTCATCGTCATGGAAATCCCATACCGTTGTTGAAACAGCTTCAAAATGTTCATCATTTCCTCCGTTCCGTTGATTCGACTTGTTTCGATTTTTACCTGGATTAATGGCACAAATCTCTGTTATACTGACACATAAGTGTTTAACAAGATTCGAACCTGTCAGAATTCCGTCACCTTTGAAACCGTCATCTGGTCAAATGCCCGGCCGCATTCATCCGAACATCACGAGTTTAAAACTGCTTGTGCCGAGCGGTCTGATTTCCTCTTAAGCCCCTGCTGCACATCCATCAGCAGGTTAAACACAGAGATTCGCAACCATACAGTGCTGTTCCAAATTGATTAGCGGCAAGCCGGCTCTCCGTACATCATTCCGGTGGATTGTGGTGTGCAATATCCGGATTACCGATATTACAGTTAGGGTGTCAGACACATATCATGGGCACCTGCGGCACCCCTATCACTCGTGATGGCTTTATTATGAACCGGATTGACCGACTTACCGCGATTATTACCTATTTGCAGGGTCGCAACTTCACCAGCGTTGACGAATTGTCCGGGCGATACGGAATTACCCCGAGAACCGTCTACCGTGACTTATCCGCCCTGCAGGAGGCCGGAGTCCCGCTTGGATCGGAACCGGGCAAAGGCTATTTCATCGTCAAAGGTTACCACCTTCCTCCCGTAATGTTTAACCGGGAAGAGGCCGCTTCCCTGCTGACGGCCGGACGCCTGATGCAGAAATGGGATCACACAGAGCTTGGCCGGGCCTACAGCAACGCGCTCAACAAAATCAGGGCCATTCTGCCTCCTTCCGACAAAGAGTATCTTGAAACACTGGAACAGCACATCGCCCCGTTTCCACAAACCAATTCGCATCAGCCAAGACCGGATCTCCGATTCTTCAACATGCTCCAAAATGCCGTTATCAAACAGGTAATCGTAGAACTTGTCTATCACTCTCCTTACGGAAAAGGAAAAACGACACGACGTATCGAACCACTGGGACTTCTGGTCATGGGCGATTACTGGTACCTGGCAGGATGGTGCCAAATAAGAAACGATTACCGGACATTTCGACTGGATCGTATGGAATCTTGTGCCCTCACAAAAAAGACATGTAGCAGTAACCACACATTAAAGGAGTATTATGAACGCCATCTTCACCGGGAAAATGAGATTGAAGAGGTGGTGGTCCGTTTCGAGCGAGAAGTTATGCGCTTTATGGGTGATCAAAAATACTGGTACGGCTGGGCATGGGAGAAGAGCGTGCCGGATGGTGTGGAGGTGACCTTTTTGTGCAATCAATGCGAGTATATCTGTCGCTGGCTGTTGACCTGGGGGGATAGTGCAACCGTAATCCGGCCACATCGCATCCAGGAAAAAATGTATGATCTTGCCCGGGAACTGAGCCGGCATCACAACACAGAAAGGCCGTAAAAAAAAGTATGACGGGTTTGACACAGGGTTGTCAGTGGGACCTCCTAATTTGGTTTTAACCTTTAACAAATCCTTGAAAATTATGAAAAACGAGACCTTCTCAACCCATGTGATCACCCCTGAACAAATGCTGGAACACTGGCAGGGCCACCGAAACCTCACCCGCCGAGTGATTGAAGCCTTTCCCGGCGATTCGTTGTTCACCCACACCATTGGCGGAATGAGGCCTTTTTCCGAAATGGCCGTTGAGTTGATACAGGTTGCCGGTCCGGGTATATCTGCCATTGTATCCGGGCAATGGAAAGAGTTCGGTGATATGTCGGATTTTAAGGCCGAAACCTCCCCCAAAACCAAAGATGAACTGCTCGCACTCTGGGACCGGGTCACCGAACACATCAACGAATTGTGGCCAAAGATTTCGGAAGAGCGGTTTCAGCAAAAAGAGATCGCTTTCGGGCAGTACGAAGGCGAAATCTGGTCACATCTCTGCTATTTCATCGACAATGAGATCCACCACCGGGGCCAGGCCTACGTCTATCTGCGCGACCTCGGAGTTGAGCCACCCTTCTTCTGGGAACGGTAACCATTTTTTTCTTTTTCCGAACCGGGTACAATCCGGAGTCTTTGCGCGCACCGGATTGTACTCGCAATGCTTTTGAAAAGCTGATATTTCCTAACTATCGTTTCCCGGGGCCAGACGGCTCCGGGTGCCGTTATTTTCTTGCCGGGATGCTTGCCCAACCAGCGCGCTACTTGGCCGGACGGTGCCGGGTGACGTTATATTACGCCCACCGGCCGCTGCATTAAACCGGTGGCATCTTGATACTGCCCTAATTACATTACCTTAAGCAGGGTTCTCCATTTACTATTACAAACCCGTCAGCACCCCTCTGCTTTTTTTTTGACTTGTTCCGCGAAGTCTTTTTTTTACCAAAACAAAATTATTTATGACCTACCTCAACAGCGCGCTCATTTTTTTATCTGCCTTCCTGCTTATACAGTGCGACGTCACCTCGACCGGCGACACCACCGAAGATCGGGACGATGAGCAGGAAGAAGAACAGGTTACTCGTACCGTTTCCGATATTGATGGCAACGAGTATCGCACCATCATAATCGGTGAGATGGAGTGGATGGCGCACAACCTGCGCACCACCAGTTATACTAATGGAAACAGCATCCCCACCGGACTTTCCAACGACGACTGGGCAACCACCCGTGATGGGGCCTACGCCATTTACGACCACGAGGCGGAAAACACCGCCGGCATCGATTCACCTGAAGAGATGATTGAAATATTTGGCCTGCTTTACAACCGCTATGCCATTGAGCAGGACAATATTTGTCCGTCCGGATGGAGCGTTCCCTCACGCGACGACTGGCAGGAACTGATTGATTACCTGATCGATCAACACGGATACAGCAATGAAAGAGACGACCCAAAAAGCGTGGGCCAGGCTTTGAAAGTCGCCCGGCAGATCCGGCACCCTTACGGCGGTCCATACGACACCGATGAACACCCGCGATGGGAGCTTAACTCGGATCATTACGGTCTTGACCCATTCGGCTTTTCAGGTCTGCCGGCCGGACTGCGTTCTCAAACCGGAAATTATGGCAGCATCGGAACCCATGCTTTCTGGTGGAGTTTAACCGATGAAGAGCTCTCGCCCATGTCGTCTCCTTTCACCACGATGACAAGTACCCATAACTACATGGGGTACAATGCGGTAATCAACGACCGGTCGGGTTTGTCGGTGCGCTGCGTCAGAGAGGCGCCCCGCGAGGAACCGGATGAGGATAACGGAGATCATGACGATGATAACGGCGACCAGGATGATGGCGATGATAATGGTGACCATGACGATGATAACGGTGACCAGGATGATGAAGATGAACACATTACCGACCGTGACGGCAACCAGTACAAAACGGTGATCATCGACAATCAGGAGTGGATGGCCGAGAATCTGAGGGTAACCCGTTATGCCAATGGTGATGAAATTGCCACCGACCTGAATACTGATCAATGGCCGTTCACCCGTGTTACAGAGCAGGGCGCGTTCAGTATTTATCCCCATACGGGCGGACCAAGAGACGGCGATATTGAAGGCATTGATTCCGATGAAGCAATGGCCGAAGCATATGGATTGCTCTACAACTGGTATGCTGTCACGGATCCCAGGGGCTTGTGTCCTGAGGGATGGCATGTTCCAGGTGAGCAAGAGTGGCTACGGTTGATCGAATATGTTGAAAGCCAGGGCTTTCCGAACGAATCAAGGAACACGGACGGAGCAGGGAATGCTTTGAAGTCCTGTCGCCAGGCGGGATCTCCCCTGGGCGATAATTGCGATACCGGCCAGCATCCCAGATGGAATGAAATTGATCCTCTGATGGGCGGAAATCACTATGGCACCGATCATTTCGGATTCTCTGCGCTGCCAGCAGGCGGCCGATCCGGTAACACCGGCGGGTACTTCGAGATCGGAGCCCAGGCCCGCTTCTGGAGTGCCGATGAAAACAACGAGCTTATGGCACATGCGTTTTATCTGGCCCAGGCCTCAGGGCATGTGCCTGGTATTCCCATGGAGAAGCCCAACGGCATGTCCGTTCGTTGTGTGCGGGAAGAATAGTCCGGTTGTTGCCGTGTCTGTGCCGCAATAAAAAAACGGCCGGGAGCCCCAGTCCTATCAGGCCCCCGGCCGTCCGCCACCAACCGACATGTGTTGTCTGTGTTTATTTCAGTTCGCGGATAATCAGAGACACCGCTTCATCCACTGGCATGGAATCCGTGTCGATGAGCAGAGCGTCTTCTCCCGGCGGTTCATGGGAGGCGTCATACCCCGTTAGCCCGCGGATTTCTCCTTTTTCTGCTTTTTTATACAGGCCCTTCGGGTCACGGGCGATCAGCGTTTCCCGGCTTGCCGTAACATGTATCTCCGTAAAACGGCTTTCGGGAAACAACGCCTTAACAGCTTCGCGATCGGCCCGATACGGCGACACGAAGGTGCAGATGACCACATTGCCATGCTCGAAGAAGAGCCTTGCCAGTTCACCGACCCTGCGGATATTTTCCCTGCGACCGGCCGGATCAAAACCCAGATCACGGTTCAGCCCGTGCCTGACCTGGTCACCGTCCAGCAGCATGGTACGGCGCCCCTCATCCCACAACGTACGCTCCAGCGCCTTTGCAATGGTCGTTTTTCCGGCGCCGGACGGACCGGTGAACCAAAGGACTCTGGCCGTGTGCCCGTTCCGTTCTTCCCGTTCGGTTCGCCCGATATTCCACGGCTCCGGGAATACCTGCCGGCTGCCCGGTGTATCCACAGAAACCCTTCCGGGTGCTTCTGCCGAATCCCTGCCAGGCCCAACCGCCTTACTCTCCGGCAATTGATCCACACTCTCCGGTGCCGTTGTACTGCTGCTGCGAATCATGCCCGCACCGACCGTCACATTGGTATCGGGATCGATCAGTACAAAGCTGCCGGTGGCGTTGTTGAGCTTGTAGGCATCGAAAAAGACCGGCTGTGCCGTCTCCAGGCAGATCCGCCCGATTTCGTTCAAAGTAAGGGTATCGGTCTCTTCACGGTGCAGTGAATCCACATTAATCCGGTATCGGACCCCCGTAACGCGGACCGGGGTTGTCCGAGTGGTATGCATCACGAGATAGTCCTTGTCTGTTCGAAGCGGCTCCTTGTTCATCCAGCTCACTGTCGCCTCGAACCGGGTTTTAACGTTCGGGACATTGTTCCTGCGAACCAGCATATCCCCTCTGCTGATATCAATTTCGTCGGCAATTTCCAGCACTACCGATTCCCCGGCTTTTGCCCGCTCGGCGGCTCCGTCGGGATTCTGGATGGAAACGATCCGGGAGGTTGCACCCGACGGGAGTATCTTCACCTCCTCGCCCACTTCGACCGATCCCGAGACTACCCGCCCGGCAAACCCGCGGTAATCCTGATCGGGTCGAATGACATACTGCACCGGAAATCGGAAATCATTGGGGTTCTTGCGCGAGCCCACCCGCACATGCTCCAGGTGATGCAGCAGCGTCGCTCCCCGGTACCACGGCATCCGCTCGCCGCTGTTCACGATGTTGTCGCCGTTTAGCGCCGAAATGGGTATATAGGTGATATCATCCACTTCCAGATTCTCTGAAAACGCCTTGAAGTCATCGGTGATTTCGTTGAACCGCTCTTCGCTGTAATCGACCAGGTCCATTTTGTTGACGGCTACCACAAGGTGCGGAATCTGCAACAGGGAAGAGAGAAACGCGTGGCGCCGGCTCTGGGTGAGCACGCCTTTCCGGGCATCGATCAGGATGATGGCAAGGTCGGCCGTCGATGCGCCGGTCACCATATTCCGGGTATATTGCTCATGGCCCGGGGTATCGGCAATGATGAACTTGCGGCGGGGAGTCGCGAAATAGCGATAGGCAACATCGATGGTAATACCCTGTTCCCGCTCGGCCCTGAGTCCGTCGGTGAGCAGTGCCAGGTTGACCGGTCCCTCGCCCCGGTTCCGGGTGGTCGTCTCCAGCGCCTCCCACTGATCCTCGAATATCGACTTGCTGTCGTACAGCAGCCTTCCGATGAGCGTGCTCTTGCCATCATCCACACTGCCGGCGGTGGTGAAGCGGAGCAGGTCCATGTTCAGGTATGCGGGATCGACCCCATCGGGGACGGCCTCGCTCGTCAACTCCGGCCGCCCGGCATTGTTTGCATGGGTGGATGAGGATGAAGCCGATGCCTGGCCCGCGTCAGAGTGCTTCCGTTCTGCGGATCCCTTCCCGGTTTCGGTCCGGTTTATGCGGCCGGTTTCCTCTCCGGATCGCCGGTTTCGGGAGGATGTTCCATTGGTCGTAGTCTGTTTTTTGATACTCATATTAAAAATACCCCTGTACTTTACGATCTTCCATGGCCGCCTCCGACCGTTTATCGTCATGTCGGTTTCCCCGTTCGGTTACCCGGGCCGCTGCCACCTCGGCTATGATTTCCTCCATGGTGGACGCGTGTGAAAGTACCGCGCCGGTGCAGGTAGCGTCTCCGATGGTGCGAAACCTTACCACCTTATCCTCAGGCTCCTCTTCCGGATATCTTGAAATAAAATTGGTATCGGCCAGCCAGGTGCCGCGCCGATTGAACACCTTGCGCGTATGGGAAAAATAGAGAGATGGAATGGGGATCCGCTCGGCGGCGATATACTGCCAGATATCCATCTCGGTCCAGTTGCTAAGCGGGAACACACGGAAGTGTTCGCCCACATTCTTGCGCCCGTTGAACAGGCTCCAGAGCTCGGGACGCTGGTTCTTGGGATCCCATTGTCCGAAAGCGTTGCGGTGTGAGAAAAACCGCTCCTTGGCGCGGGCTTTCTCCTCGTCACGACGGCCGCCGCCGAGTGCGCAATCCGCCTGATGCCGTTTAAGCGTATCCAGCAGGGTGACGGTCTGCAGCGCGTTTCTGCTGGCCTCCGGACCGGTTTCCTCCCGTACGCGGCCCTCTCTAATGCTCTCCTCCACACTTCCCACAATCAGACGGGCGCCGGTACGCCGCACCAGTTCGTCCCGGAATTCGATCGTTTCTCGAAAATTATGACCGGTGTCGATGTGCATCAGCGGAAACGGGAACCGGCCGGGGCGAAATGCCTTGACGGCCAGATGAACCATGACAATGGAGTCCTTTCCACCCGAAAATAGCAGAACCGGACGCTCAAACTGCGCCGCCACTTCCCGCATGATGAACAGGGCCTCTTCTTCCAGTACTTTAAGGTGAGAGTTGCGCGGTGCTTCGATTTTTGTTACGTGTTGCATGGGTTGATGTTTGTATTGTTTAAGTCAGTTTTTCAGTTTCAATTAAAAAATTGCCGGACAATTGATTGACCCCGGTTCACACCCAAAGCCAGCTCACCATGCCGACGGTGACCGCCATCAGGATCAGGGTTACCGGAAAACCCGCCTTCATGAAATCGGTAAACCGGTATCCTCCCGGCCCCATCACCATCAAATTGGTTTGATAACCGATAGGTGACAGGAAGCTGGCCGAAGCGGCCACCGCTACAGTCACTCCCACCGCCTGTGGATCCATCCCGAGCGCCGACGACGCGCTCAGCGCCACCGGTATCATCAGTACAGCCGCGGCATTGTTGGTGACCATCTCGGTGAGCAGGTTGGTGATCAGATAAACTCCGGCCAACACCGCTATCACACCAAATCCGGAAGTTTGATGCACGACGGATTGTGCCATTACTGTGGCCAGCCCCGTTTGCTCCATGGCAACTCCCACACCCAGTGCGCAGGCGATCACAACCAGCACGGGCACGTGCACCGCTTTGATGACCCTTCGCAGCGACAGCCTGCCGGTAGCCAGTATGGCCAGCGCGGCACCGATCACCGACCAGTGAACCGGGAGAAGGCCGCTTGCCGAGACCCCGATCATCACCGTGACGATAACCAGTACGGGCAGTGCATTCGACCAGGTTACGCATTGCTCCCGCTCCTGTTTTGCATTTGACGACCGGTATACGCCGCTGGGGACATTCGCACCGGTTTTTGACGTTCCGGTTGCCATCGCATATCGCGTGGTGTAGACTCCGCTGGGCCAGTTGTTATCGCCCAGAGGGTTATGGAACACGAAATTTCCCTGAAAGACCCGCCGTTCGAAGAACCGGTTGCCGGCGCGTGTGACTCTGGCCTCGTTGGCCTCGTAGTAGTCGGCTGCCGGAGCACCGGCCGGATTCTCACGGTCGGGCAGCAGCCGATGGCCGATCGTCGCAAACCAGATGATAACCAGGATGGTGGCGGGAATACCGATCCATGCCAGTTGAAACATCCCGAACGGGGCGTGACCACGATCCGACATCATCTCCGAAACAATCAGATTGGTGGAGGTGCCGATCAGGGTTATTGTGCCGCCGACAATGGCCGCATAGGACAGGGGGATGAGCAGTTTGGATACCGGGATGCCGATGCGCCCCGACCACTGCTGCAGCTGGGGAGTGAACATGGCGACGATCGGAGTGTTATTCAGGAAAGACGACATCGCCGATGTGGATCCCATAATACGTAACAGAGTGGCACCGATTCCCCCTTTGCGTGACAACAGAAGCTTGTCCAGATGAGTGAGCAGCCCCGCCTGTCGGACTCCCTCCGCAACCACGAAAAGGGCCCCGACCGTCAAAACCGCCGTGCTGGTAAAACCGGAAACGGCCTGAACCGGAGTGATGATACCGGCGACCAGCAACAGCAGCAGCACCGCAAGAAACAGATGGTGCGGACGAATCCGGCCTTGTATCAGCAACGCAATCATCGTAACGATGCTCGCTGCGGTAAACCAGGCCTGCCAGTCGATTTGCTCTGAAATCATGGTTTGTTACTTTTTGGGATGTGTTCGATTCATGGAGGACAGTCGGATTGAAGAATCGGGGCGGGGGATCGTCAGGTTTTCAGGCCTTTCCGGAGACCCTTAGGATGGCTCCGTTGCCGATTTGCGGGCAAAAAAAAAGCCCGCGACCTGATGAGGCAGCGGGCTTTCGGAACACTCGTTGATCCTTAAGATCAGAGCATACAACAACCACTACCTCTCCAGCGGGGCATCATACAGCACATACAGAGACAAATATGGCTATGGATCGGGTTGGTTGTCATAAGTATTGAATTATCAATCATTTTTGGTGATGCGAGAAATTTACACCATCTTCGAGTTCATGTCAAACAAAAAGTTTGGCGTTTTAAAAAATCATACCACACGGGCAACACCACCCCGCCGCGGATCGCCTACTCCGTGAAAACCGTCGGGTCCGGATGACACCGAGTGCGTGCCGCCGAAGAAAAGATTGGACTCCCCCCAAATCTTGTGGGCGGGCCAGGCGTTCAGTACCGGTTCAAGCGCCGTGAGGTCAAAGCCATGTTCCACCGACAGGAACTCTTTTTCACAGTGTATGCGCGGACTGTTAACCGCCTCTTCCAGCGACATGCCGTAATCCGTCACATTCAGAATCACCTGGAGGATGGCGGTGCGCAGCCGGTTGGAGCCGCCGGAACCCAGGGCAAACACCGTACCATCGGACCTGTTCAGAATGGCCGGGGCCATCATGGAGGTGATGCGGGAATTCTCCGGCCAGGAACCGAAGCCCATCGGATGCAAATCCTCCTCTCCCAGCATGTTATTCATCATAATGCCGGTGCCGGGAATCAACCGTCCGCACCCTTCGCCGTTGCTGGTGGTCAGACTGGCGGTATTGCCCTCCCGGTCCATTACACTGATGTGAGTGGTTCCCCTGGAGAATCGAAGTCTCTCCCGAATCTGACGCCGAAAAGCTTCCATATACTCCTGATCCAGCATCTCTTCACCGGGCGCGGCCATATTGCGGTTCATCAGAAAATCGAGCCGGGCGGCGTCGGTCTGTTGCTGCACTGCCGCCAGGGTCAGCAGATGTTCCGCAGAACCAAAAGGGCGTGTGTCCGGAGTTGACTCCTCCAGCAGTTTGAGTGCAAACGCGATGAGCGTACCGCCCGAACTCGGACCGGGATTGATTGCCAGACCGCCACCCCTATACCGGATGTTCAGCGGCTTCCTCCGCGCTACCCGGTACGATTCAAAATCGGCCAGGGTGACATGCCCCCCCTTTTCGCGTCCCGCGTGATCCACCAGGCGGGCGATCTCCCCGTTATAGAAAAACTCCTCCCCCTCTTTTACGAGCTGCTCCAGACAGTCCGCGAAATCGGGCAGCTTCAGCACATCGCCCTCGGCAAGCAGCTCCTCGCCGCCATGCACACGGGCGTACCGTTTCATGGCCGCCTTTGACGCGCGGAAAACCGGACTCACGACATCGATGATATACGCCTGGAACCGGTTCATCTCCACACCGAAGCGGGCCAGCCGTACGGCCGGTTCAATCAACCGCGACATGGGCATGGAACAGAGGTCACGGTGGATGGCATAGAGGCCCCGGACCGTTCCGGGCGTCGCGAACGAGCCCATCCCAATGTGAAACTCCTGCCGGGTCTCACCGAAGTCCGCCGTGATGGGGAAAAACTCCACGTCCTCCGGCGGCCGGCGTTTACGGGGGGTCTGCACAAAAAAATCATACAACTGCTGGTCACCTCCGGATGTCTGCGACAGAAGAAAACCACCCCCGGCCAGAGAGGTAAGCACCGGCTCGGCCACACAGGCGGCAAGATGCGCGGCAACTACCGCGTCAAACGCATTCCCTCCATCCTTGAGCATCTCTTCGGCGGCGCGTACCGTTTCCGGGTGGCCCGCTGCAATTACACCATTGGCCTTCATTCCATTACCTCAAATTTCACACTTTCGGACACGCCCGTCGCACCGGCCGGGGGCCGCGTCATGTCCATTATTCGACTTCCGGCTCTGTTCGAACACAGAAACCTGCAAAAAACGAAAGCAGACATTTCCCCCATGACACTCAAACGAAATTCTGGACAGGCCGTTACAACACCGGGAATACTTTTGTCATGCGCCGCTGTACATCCCGCAGAATACGTACGACGCCATCAGGTTTCAGAGATAACCATTCTGGCGGAGAGATACAAGCTGCAGGGGTGAAAGTACGGATACCGCGATAAAATCAACCGAAGAAACGTGCGCTCCGCTGAACAGCAGCAAATCTGCCGAAAAACGGAGAGCCCTATTAATACAGATGCAGGCAGCCGCGTCTTCTGTATGGGTCCGCCGATAACAGAAAAACAGGCAGGTTGAGCCTTCTTCAGTCAGATGTCTGAAGAATTCGTTTGTCGTTTGTCCTTTGAACTTTGGCAGATAAAAAAAATGCGAACCCGGAAGATCTCCGAATTCGCATTTTGTGCTCCCCCGACTGGATTCGAACCAGTAACCCTTCGGTTAACAGCCGAATGCTCTGCCATTGAGCTACGGAGGAGTGGCAGAAATTTTCTTGTTTTCACAAGAATTCTAATATAAGAAGCCTTTTACCTTTGTGTCAAATCCAAAACCGATTTGGGGTAAAAAACTTTTTCAAGGAACAGCCCCCCGGCTGGAGCAAGCGCAATATTATCGATTTCCATTCCTTGATTCAAGTGTTTTTTAAACCAGCTGAACTCTTTTTTACCGCTGGCAACAGAGACCATACCGCCAACAAGTGCTCGCACCATCGACCGGAGAAACCGGTTCGAGCGGATGCGATAGCAGACCATCCCCTCTCCACTCATTTCCATGTCAGATTGCAGGATGGTGCAACGGCTGTGAGGAAGGTCTTCGGTATTTCGGGAAAATCCGGAAAAATCGAGTTCGCCGTCCAGCAGCCCGGCACATCGTCTCATCGTCTTCCAGTCCAGCCCTTCGCCGGGGTACCAGGCGTACATGCGCTGAAACGGATCGGGCTGAAGCAGCAACTGATACCGGTACTGGCGCCAACCGGCATCAAACCGGGCATGGAAGTGCTCGGCAACTTCGCGGATTCCGGCAATGTAAATATCGTCCGGGAGCATCCGCCGAAGGCTGTACAAAAGCTTATCGGTCTCGACCGGAATATGGGTATCGAAGTGAGCAAACTGCTCTTCGGCATGCACTCCCGCATCAGTCCGTCCCGACCCGTATAGCTGTACATCCTCCTGAATCACTCTGGCGGCCGCTTCTTCCACCGCCCCCTGCACGGTCGGCACATTCGGCTGCCGCTGCCATCCGTTATAGCGCGTGCCGTCGTAGCTTAGCTGTATGACATAGCGTGGCATCAGGCGGTGAATTTATTCAGGGCGGATTGGGGGATTATGACATACCGCTCTGTTCCCGTTAAAACGAGACACGAACATGGGCCTGCACACCCTGGTGCTCCGGTCCCGGAGCCAGATGAAGTGACGCCTGCCCTCCGGTGAAGGAGCGGGCCCGGTTGAACGCGCTGACGCCGCTCAACACGCGATTGACCACCATGATGGCGGCAATGGCGGGCAGCTGCTGGTCGAGGTTATCACGCCGCGACCGCAAATCCCGATATTCGTTTTGCAACGCTTCCGATTCCCACTCCCAGCGATAAACCGGGGAGTCGGGGAAATCCTCCAGACGGTGCCAGTTCCTGGTGCGCTCCATATTCTCAATATATGCGTCATAGGACCGGTAGTTGCCTACCGCCAGCTCAAACTCCCTTCCGTAGGCGCGGATATCCACACCAGAATATGCCGCGGCATGGGTGTACATGTTTTTTTCGAGCACAGACGATTGGCGGTTAATTCCAAGCCAGGAGGCCAGCAGTACGACTTCAGCCGCAAGGTGATACTGACCCATGCGCCAGTTGTCCGAATCCACATAATGGTGGCCCCATCCCGGAACGACAAAAGAGCGCAGAAGGGCACCGACGGGCGACGGGCGGTTCATATCGTTGCCGTTGTAACTGACTTCCGATTCCATCGCCGGCAAAGCCGTCAGTGAGACTGCATATCCGTCGGCGGCATCGGGTCCGGCCGGTACCAACTGAGCCCTGGAGTCGGTAACGGTACATAAAAGCATTGCGGCAACCAGCATTGCGCCGGCAAGGGACTGTTTCGGGGGGCGTGTGATCCGGTTTCTCATTACTGATTGATCTCCTCACGGGTACCGGCCAATTCATCCTCCGGCACATCCTTCAAATTAATATTCTGATTCTGATTCTTTTTTTCCTGGCTCTCCCGCTTTTTCTGGTCGGCCCAGCGATACATAATAGCGACACTGAAACCGAACATCAACAAAAAGGTCCCGAGCCAGACCACCGATATCATCGGCTTGTGTTCGGCGGCCAAAAGAATCCATTCGCGCTCGGCCTCCCCTTCCACGCCACGTATTTCCAGGGCGATCTCATCTCGCTCGGGTCGAATTTCGGTGAACCGAACCATGCCGTCCTCAACAAATTCCAGTGGTTCCGGCGGGTTGAAGGCGTACTGCCCGTCTTCCTGCGTAACCAGAACATACTGCGGATGAACCTCCCGGCTCTCCCCGCTTTCCCGGTGCACCATCAGCAGGTCGGCTTTCACCCCGATGATGCTGTTATCAGGCAGTTCCGCCTCATCGATATAAATAAAATTCCGGAAGGTGATGGTATACTCACCCAGCTGCACCGTGCTGCCGCGCCGAATGGTCACCTCGGTCAGGTCCGGATCATACTCAGCCATTTGCGGCCCCAGCTGGTCAATGGACTGGAACTGCCCGGGGTTTTCCCTATTCATGCGCTCGATTTCCCGGTCAACCAGAGAAGAACCCGCCACATACATAAAAATATCCCGGTACCAGCCGGTGCGCACATCCGGATCCACGGTCCACTCCACTGCTCCGGGGGAGGAGTTTGAGAGCATGGGGTAGACCGTCGGCCGCATCACAAAAGTACGCCCGGAATTGATGTCCTCAAACTGTACTTCATACTCCTGCTCCCCTGGCCTTCTGTCCTCTGTGATCTCGGCACTCAGAAACGTGACCATATAGCGTCCGTCGATCAGTTTCGGCAGACCCTTTTCGAGTTCCACAAATTCCACCGGCTGATTAACCCGGAATCCGTCATCATCATACACCTGTCCGGCCGCAACGGCCCTGTTGTACTCTCTTGTCTGCGAATCGACCATGGGCCTGTCGAATGCCGCGCCAAGGAAGCCGATCATGAGTACGGCGAAACCGATATGGGTGAGGGTGCCGCCGATCCGCCTGGGGTTGGAGCGCATCAGGCGGAACATGATGATCCCGTTACCGGCCACTGCGAAAATGGCGGCGAAGAGATAGATCATATAGGCAAGATTCTTCATGTCGAGCCAGACCACCACCGATATGGTGAGAATCGAGGCGGCGAGTGTCGGCGCGATGAGTGCGGAGGCGAGGGATTCTGCGTTATGCCGCTTCCACCACAGGTACTGGGTCACGACCGTGAGCAGACCGATGAGCACTCCGAAGGGCAGGCTCCAGTTGTTGTAGAACTGCTGATCGGGCGGGGTGGGATTGTCGACAAACAGCCGGCCAAGTACCGGTGAGCTGGTTCCGAGGATAATCACCAGTCCGACCAGAAACAGCACCATCGCCCCGGAAAACATCATAAACTCCCGGCTTAACAGCGGGGATTCCTTCTCTGGCTCGGGCAGCTCGCGGTAGCGGTATGCCAGCAGGCCGACACCTGTGGCGGCGGTCACCAGCATGAACATCAGCAGGTAGTTGTAGAGCCCAAGGTCCACGAAACTGTGCACTGAAGAGTCGCCCAGGATGCCGGAGCGCGTCAGGAAGGTCTGGTACACAATGGTGACATACGCCAGGATCGCGAAAATGATGGATGCCTTGTGCGAACTGGCGTGTTTTTTCTGGATGAGCATGGCGTGGATACCGGCCATGCCGAAAATCCAGGGGACCAGCGAGGCGTTCTCCACCGGGTCCCAGGCCCAGTATCCACCGAACGAAAGGGTCACATATGCCCAGTACCCACCGAGAAAGATGGCGGTCAACAGGCACAGATTGGCGCCGAGGGTCCATGGCAGCGCGACATGGATCCACTCGTGGTACTTGCGCTTCCACAGGGAAGCCAGCGCGAAAGCGTAGGGCACGGTCATCATCGCGAACCCCAGAAAAATGACGGGGGGATGGATGATGATCCAGGGGCTGCGAAGCAGGTCGTTCAGACCGCTTCCCTCGGCGGGCACAAAGTCGGGATTGCGCTGGAATATCGGTGAATCGGCCATTTCGGAGGCAAGGGTGCGGAAGGGCGAGGCGCCGAGTTCGCCAAGGCCGGGTACCGGGAAGCCGGACACCATGGAGAGCAGGAATACCTGGGTCAGGCCCATGAAAACCATCACCGGTGCGCGATACTCTTTGGTGGTCCATTTGATGAGAGCCAGCCCTACCAGAAACGAGGAGAGCACCCACAGCAGCAGACTTCCCTCCTGCCCGCTGTAAAACGCCGCCCACAGATAAACATTCTGAAGGTCGGTACTGGTGTAGTTGAATACGTAGTAGTACTGGAACTGATGGGTGAAGAGCAGATAAACCAGCAGCCCGGACGCAAAGAGGGTAAACGACCCTTTCAGGAAAAACAGGACGTTGCCAATGGACTCGTACTTGTCGGCGCGGAGCACCAGTGGATCATGTGCAGCGGATGAAGCGGTACCGGATCCGGTGGTTTCATGTTCGGCGGAAGCGGTGCCGCCATTCGGATTGCCATGAGCAGCGGGGTTGCCGTCAGCGGCCGATCTGGCGCCGCTCGGGGTTTTTCCGTTCTGCGTATGCCCGCCTTTGGCAAGGATATCCCCGATCCGGGAAGCACGATAATAGAACCAGGTGGCAAACAGGGCGCTTACAAAAGCAAGAGAGAGGGCGACGTGGCCGAGAATTCCAATCATGGAAGGTTACTGCAGTTCGGAAAGTTCGGGGGTGACGGCATCGTTATACTTGGACGGGCATTTGACCAGCATGTCGCGCGATACAAACGTTTCACCGCGCATCTCTCCGATTACAACGATCTGGTCTGCCTGCTCGAAATTATTGGGCTTCGGCCGCGGATAGGTCACCCGACGAGAGTTGCCCGCTTCATCGTTCATATAAAAAGAGAACGTCATGGTTTCGGTGGAAAATCTGGCGGGCCGGGTGTTGTCCCATGTACCGATGACATGGATATTGTCACCGCTAAGCGTTGCTGCCTGCTCAAAGTCGACATACGAGCTGATGCTCTGACTGAAGTTGAACATCACCAGAGAGGTGAAGGCGATAATACCGATGATTCCGAAAACAAGTCTGGGTCGCATGGTTAACGTAAGCTGATCTTTGGGGTGATTTCGTATCGCTGTTGCCGTGTGGTCCGGGTCAATGGTCCGGTGCCCAGTTTGCCGGATTCACAGCAGCCAAATGGTGTTGGAGCCTTAGCTGCCCTCCATCCGTTTTTCGAGTTTATCGAGCTTTTTCTCAAGCCGAATCAGATAGGCGGCCAGTACAAACCATATAATAAGGCTTACACCCAGTACGACAAATATCAGGTTGTTGGATGCCATGGCCTGCATGAATACATTGCCCTGTTCCGAAGCCTGGACTCCATCCCACGACTCACCGTAGGCGGTATTCAGTGTATCGGAAACAAAAAGAAAGATGGTGATTAACAGGGAGGAAATTGCGGTCATTGGATTGAGAAACGGATGATCAGATAGAGATATTCTGAAGTTTTTCGGTGATATTCAATGTCGAAGACAGGAGGCGTGTCACGGGATGGTCCCTCGATCCGCCTGAAGCTCAAGCGTCCGGTACCGGTAGCGAAGCTGGATCATCCAGGCGGCCAGTCCGATAAACCCGAGTACCGCCGGATAAAAAACCAGTCGGAGTTCGGGAGCGGTCAAATCGCTGAACGCGGGATTGCCGTCGGCGCCGGGGTGCAGACTCGGTAATTGGCGCGGAACCACATAGAGAAGAAAAGGCACGGTCGTCGCTGCGAAGACATTGTAAACGGCGGCGATTTTAGCTCGCTTTTCGGGATCATCGAAGGCGGAGCGCAGGATAAAGTAGGCCACGTAAATCATCATGGCCATTGCCGAAAGGTTCATCTTGGGTTCGGCGAATGTCCACCAGGTACCCCAGGTAAAACGGGCCCACAGCGAGCCGGTAAGGAGTCCGCAGATGCCGAACAGCAGCCCGATCAGGGTAGCCGATTCGGCAAGCGTATCCATGCGAATGTTATTGCTCGCGAGATAGCGGATACTGAAAACCAGCCCGGCACCGAAAACGACCGTCATGGTAAACCACATCGGCACATGAAAAAACAGGTTCCGGGTCGTTTCGTAGAGGATGGGCATGTCGGGGATGCGGATCAGGAACGCGGCTACGAGTACAACGGTCATCCACAAAAGAACAACATATTTCCAGATGGAGAGTCCGGGCATGATAAACGTGAGCAATTACTTACATAACTTTGCTGACCCGGCTGATTCTTCCGAATTCCTGAATAGCCGGTCAATTAGGGCTAAATTACAAAAAAAACAGAACCGGGACTACGAAAAAGCGAATTTCCCCCGGACCGTAATTGTTGTATTAGCATTAACGGAGAAACCATATGACTACTGGAAAAAATTCCGGCCTCGCTGAAAATGTCTTTCGCCTGAAACCCGACCGCCGGCTGTTTCTTGTGCCGATCGTGCTTGGAATCCTGCTGGTACCTCTGTTAGGATTGGGAATCTGGGTTTTGTACCGATACCATCAGAAGTGGAAACGGATAGCGTACCGGATCACCGATCATGAGGTAACGCTTCAGGACGGCGAACACGAAACGATCATTCCCGTTGCGGAGATCGAATCCTGCGAGGCCACCTCTCCCCGTCTGCTGTCGAAATTCGGCCTCGGCCACATTTTGATCCGCCACAGCGGTGAAACTTCGGTCATGCTGGCGATTGAAAACCCGGAGCCCATAGCCGGGCTGCTGGAACAGGCCGCATCGTCCGAACGCGAGCGCATGAAACTCCGCGAAGAGGTTGAACAGACCCGGCCAACACATCCCACCGGCACGCTTGACAAAAAAAACGAGCTGGTCGGCTACTGGCAGCAAGGGCTGATATCAGAAGAGGATTACCGCCGCGAGCTAAAGAAATTCGAGTAAAAGCGACCGGGGATATCAGCCGTCGGTTACGCACCCTTTCGAAGCGGACGACACATTTCGCAGATACTTCACCAGGGTGCCGCGGGTGGCCTTTAACTCCGGCGCCTTCCATTCGGCACGCCGCCGTTCCAGTTCGGTCTCGTCGAGATCCACCTCCAGCCGGTTTCGGGCGGCATCAATGGTGATGGTGTCGCCGTCCCGTACCAGCGCTATGGTTCCGCCTGCCTGCGCTTCCGGTGTAACATGGCCCACGACAAAGCCGTGCGTACCACCCGAAAATCGTCCATCGGTGATGAGAGCGACGTCATTGCCGAGACCGGCGCCCATGATAGCCGAAGTCACCGAAAGCATTTCGCGCATCCCGGGTCCGCCCTTCGGACCCTCATACCGGATGATCACCACATCACCGGCTCCGACTTTCCCTTTCGATATCCCCTCCAGACACTCCTCCTCGGAGTCGAACGCACGGGCGGTACCGGTAAACTCGGTGCCTTCCTTCCCGGTGATTTTCGCGACAGACCCCTCCTGCGCCAGGTTGCCATATAATATGGAGAGGTGACCGGTTTTTTTGATCGGTGCGGATACGGGCGCGATGACGGTCTGGCCCTCCGACAGCCCGGGCAGTTCTTCCAGATTCTCTTCCAGGGTTTTGCCGGTTACCGTGAGGCAGTCACCATGCAGAAAACCCTCTTTAATCAGAAGCTTCTGCACCGCCGGAACCCCGCCGATATCGTAGAGGTCTTCCATCACAAACTTGCCGCTCGGCTTGAGGTCGGCCAGGAACGGGGTTTTGTCGGAAATTCGCTGGAAATCGTCAATGGACAGTTCCACCCCGGCCGAATGGGCCATGGCGAGCAGATGGAGCACTGCGTTGGTGGAGCCGCCGAGCGCTATCACCACGGTAATGGCGTTCTCGAATGATTTTCGGGTGAGGATTTTGTCGGGGGTGATGTCGCGCTCCAGCAGGATCTTCATGGCGGCGCCTATACGCTCGCACTCCTCGCGCTTGTCGTCGGAGGTAGCCGGGATGGAGGAGCTGTAGGGCAGACTCATGCCGATGGTTTCGATGGCCGAGGCCATGGTATTGGCGGTGTACATGCCTCCGCAGGCTCCGGCGCCCGGACAGGCGTGCTTCAATACATTGTCCAGCTCCTCGTCGTTGATTTTTTTGGTCACATATTGTCCCCAGGCCTCAAAAGCCGAGACAATATCCAGTTTGCTGCTGTGAAAATTTCCGGGACGGATGGTCCCGCCATACAGCATTATTGCAGGGCGATTGAGACGGGCCATGGCCATGACCGAGCCGGGCATGTTCTTGTCGCATCCCGGAAGAGCCACCACACCGTCGTACCACTGGGCGGCTACCACGGTTTCGATGGAGTCGGCGATGATATCCCGTGACTGAAGCGAGTACTTCATACCGGTGGTACCCATGGAGATTCCGTCACTGACCCCGATCGTATGGAAGATGTATCCGATCATGGATTCGGCGATGACTCCGCTCTTGACCAGCTCCGCCAGTTCGTTCAGGTGCATGTTGCAGGGATTACCGTCCCAGCCCATGCTCGCGATTCCAATCTGGGGTTTATCAAAATCCTCTTCCTTGAGTCCTGTTGCGTAAAGCATGGCCTGTGATCCCACCTGGGAGCGCACCTGGGTCAGTCTGCTGCTGTATTTGTTCAATGCCATATGTAATAAGGATAAATAATACGTTACCAATAGGTTCTAATGATGTTACGGCCGGTGCCGATCGCTATGCTACCACATTGCCACCTCATTCTCAACCTGAAATCATGAATTACAGATAACTTTCTTAATTTATTCAAAATAACAGCGATAATTACGCAAGAAGCGCTTACAGATATGAACTAAATCATGCTTATTCGTAAATATCCTGTAATTTATAAGGTAATGACTAATTGGTATTTTACTTTATAATGCAAAACTCCGGCAACTTTTAGTGGTTTTTTATTTTTCTCTGAAACGTGCAGTTGACAAAGCCGATAAAATGATTAGTTTGTGTCGTATCACATTAACAGAAATGCACAAACGGCATATTTGATTTTTTTCTGATGACAACGCATAATCCAAAAACGGTAGCTCGAACACTCCCCTCCGGCGGCTTCTCCGCCCTGAGCAACCGGCTTGTCACTGAAGGTTATGTGAATATACTCTCCGAGTATGTCGATACGGTTGTACGGACATCTGTCGTTGTCGTATCGATTATTCTTGTTATTGACCTACTAATTGGAATTCTATAATTCCACTCAGAGGTCAACCTTAAGCCCACCCCATACAGGTAACAAGAAATCGGATTTTAGGTAACGACCTCTGAAAGAGGAACCAACCCGAAACCGATGATCTCCAGCCATATTACTGTATCTGTTTGTAAAGCAACCCATCCCGGGCCATCTGCTCTCACAGCTGGCGGGCACACTTCATATATATGTGTCAACGGAAAAGCGACGGGCACATAGGTTACTGTATTCCCGAACACACCATCTTTCCCATCTTACGGCACCAACAATCAACACAGATCCCAGATAACACCATGAAACAGTCCCATACGACCCAAACAGCTACGGAAGCGGCAACCAGCCGACAGGCATCCGGTTCCGAATCCGGTAAACAGAACCAACAAACCGCACCTTTCGTAAAAAAGGAGATGAACGGTGGCGAGATTCTGATTCAGTCGCTGCTCGACCAGGGTGTGGATACCATTTTCGGTTACCCCGGAGGTGTGGTCCTGGGAGTGTACGATACTCTGTTTAATACGCCGGAGCTCCGCCATATTCTGGTGCGCCACGAGCAGGCCGGCACCCATGCCGCCGACGGCTATGCCCGTGCGACCGGCAAACCCGGGGTGATACTGGCGACATCCGGTCCCGGAGCCACGAATACGGTAACCGGCATTACCACCGCCATGATGGACTCCATACCGATGGTAGTGCTCACCGGCCAGGTGGCTTCATCGCTCATCGGAAACGATGCTTTCCAGGAAGCAGACATTATCGGGATGACACGTCCGGTCACCAAACACAGCTTTTTGGTAAAGGATGTCGCCGACCTCGCCGATGCCATCCGGGATGCCTTCTACATCGCCACTTCGGGACGGCCGGGCCCGGTACTTGTGGATCTGCCCAAGGATATGCTCTTTACAAAGGCAATGTACGAGAAGAGGGATCCGCAGACCGCACTTCGCGGATATCAGCCCCAGGTGACCGGAGAAAACGACCAGATCCGCAAGGCGGCCGAGCTGATTAATGTTGCCAACAAGCCGCTGCTGTATGTCGGCGGCGGTGCCATCTCAAGCGATGCCCACAAAGAGGTGATCGAACTCGCCCGCAGAAACAACATCCCGGTAACCACTACGCTGATGGGCCTCGGCGCGTTTCCGGAAACGGACCCGCTCTCGGTCGGCATGCTCGGCATGCACGGTACCTGGTACGCCAACATGGCCATCCAGAACTGCGATGTACTGATTGCTGTTGGAGCCCGGTTCGACGACCGGGTAACCGGCCGTGTTGACGGTTTTGCACCGCACTCCCGCAAAATCCACATCGATATCGACCCCTCCTGCGTAAATAAAAACGTGCATGTGGAGGTACCGGTAATCGGGGATGTCAAAGTGGTCCTCAATCAGCTCAATAAACTGGTGGATGGAGTTGATACCACCGAATGGCGGGCCACCATCGACAAATGGCGGGAAGAGCATCCGCTGCGCTACGAACCCAGAGAAAACGAGATCGCCCCGCAATACATGATCCAGGAGATCTCGCGGGTTACCGGCGGCGAAGCCATCATATCGACCGATGTTGGTCAGCACCAGATGTGGGCGGCGCAGTACTACAAATTCAACCATCCGAAATCCTGGTTGTCCTCCGGTGGACTCGGAACAATGGGCTTCGGCTTCCCGGCCGCCATGGGCGCCGCAGTTGCTCGGCCCGACCGCGATGTGTGGAGCATTACCGGCGACGGTGGATTCCAGATGACCGCCATGGAGCTGGCAACCGTGGCCGCGTACAATATCCCTGTCAAAATCGCCATCATGAACAACGGATACCTCGGCATGGTGCGCCAGTGGCAGGAGATGTTCTACGGCGGACGCTATTCCCACTCCTTCCTTGAGGAAAGCAATCCTGATTTTGTGAAAATGGCGGAGTCCTTTGGTGTTACGGCGATGCGGGCCCAAACTCCGGATGAACTCAAAGAGGTACTCGAAAAGGCACACGCGATCAAGGACAGGCCGGTATTAATGGATATCCGGGTATCGCAGGAGGAATGCGTCTATCCGATGATTCCCCCGGGAGCCGCGGTCGACGAGCTGGTTGATACGCCTTACCCTGTTAAACCCCGGAAATAATCTCACATAACCATTAGAACCGAAACCAACATGTCCGAAGGCTCCAAAAAGGGAAAAAAACACACCATCTCGATGATGGTGAACCACAACTTCAACGCGCTGGCCCGGATCGCCGGGCTCTTCACCGGCCGCGGATTCAACATCGACAGCATTAGCATCGGCGAAGCGGAAGAAGAGAAAATGGCCAGCTGTACCATCACCACCCACGGCGATGAACGCATCATCGACCAGATCATCCTCCAGCTCGACAAGCTGGTGGATGTCGTAAGTGTCGAGGATCTCACGTTCCTGCCCCATGTGGAGCGGGAACTGGCGCTGATCAAGGTCAAATCCAGCAAGGAAAAACAGACCGAAATCATCCAGGTGGCCAACGTCTTCCGGGCCAAGGTGATCGACATCAGCACCGAAAGCCTGACCATCGAAATCACCGGCCGGAAGGACAAGGTGGACGCCGCCATCGGCATGTTCGAGCCGTTCGGCATCCGACAGGTAGCCCGAACCGGTACCGTCGCCATGAAACGGGAGTACCGGCCCAAAGAGTGAGTACCATGCTAACCGGCGCTTCCCGCCAGTTGCACAGAATGTCGGGCAATCCACATGTAACGACATATCACATTATATTTCAATACTTTAACCCATAACACACCATCCCCGGATGAACAGCCGTCACTCGACTCAGCCACCCCGCAAGGCAGCAACGGCCGGATTGGTGCTGACGCTCGGGCCGGCATTCAACGGGATGATCCATCCATCTTACATCCAATCATTAAAACTTATACCAACAGATGAAACATCCATGGCCAACAATTCGGCACACAGGCGGATGATTAAACCCATGGATGCTGCATGTGACAGTATGAGTCAAAAAAATTTAAACACATGAAACTTTATTACGACAACGACGCCGACCTTTCCGTCCTGAAAAACAAAACCGTGGCCGTTCTCGGTTACGGCAGTCAGGGACACGCCCATGCGCGCAACCTGCACGAAAGCGGAGTTTCGGTGATCGTCGGTTTGCGAAAGGGGAGCAAATCCTGGAAAACGGCGGAATCCGACGGGCTGACCGTCCATGAAACCGCCGTGGCTGCCGAAAAGGCCGATATTGTGATGGTACTGCTGCCCGATGAAAAGCAGAAGGAGGTGTACGAATCGGATATCGCTCCGAACCTCAAGGCCGGAAACGCGCTGGTATTCGCGCATGGCTTCAACATTCATTTCAGTCAGATCGTACCGCCTGAGAATGTAGGCGTATTCATGGTAGCGCCAAAAGGACCGGGACATCTGGTGCGCCGCGTGTACACCGAGGGGGCCGGCGTACCCTGCCTGTTTGCCATCCACCAGGATCCCGACAACACCATGCGCGAAATTGCCCTGGCCTATGCCAAAGGCATCGGCGGCACCAGGGCGGGTGTTATCGAGACCACCTTCGAGGAAGAGACTGAAACGGACCTGTTCGGCGAGCAGGCGGTATTGTGCGGCGGCGTTACCGAATTGATCAATACCGGTTTTGAAGTGCTGGTGAACGCAGGCTACAAACCGGAAATCGCCTATTTCGAATGTCTGCATGAAATGAAGCTGATCGTGGACCTGATGTACGAGGGCGGTATCGCCGGCATGTACTACTCGGTGAGCGATACGGCGGAGTACGGTGGAATGACGGCCGGCCCGAAGGTGATCGATGCCGGAACCCGCCGTCGTATGGAAGAACTTCTGGAGAATATCCAGAGCGGGAAGTTTGCCCGCGACTGGATCCTGGAAAACAAGGCCGGGCGCCCCTCGCTCGAAGCGTTGCGGAGAAAGCATGATCGGCTCCCCATTGAAAAGGTCGGTGGTGAATTGCGAAACATGATGAGCTGGATCAAAAAGGACTGAACAACTCATGAAACTTCGATCGATAGACCTGTTCGATACCACCTTGCGTGACGGCACCCAGGGCGAGGGCATCTCACTCTCTTCGGAGGATAAGCTGCGCATCGCCCGCCGTCTCGACAAGATGGGCATCGACTATATTGAGGGAGGATGGCCCGGCTCAAACCCGAAGGATATGGATTTCTTCAACCGGGCCCGGGAGCTGTCGTTCGGGCATGCCAGCCTGGTGGCCTTCGGCAGCACCATGCGCCGCGGCAACACCCCCGAAACGGACCCCAACATCCAGGCGCTGGTCCAGGCCGGCACCCCGGCGGTCTCGATCTTCGGCAAAACATGGCTGTTTCATGTAAGGCAGGCCCTGGGCATCTCCGAGGAAGAGAACCTGGAGCTGATCCGCCAGTCGGTCGGCTACATGGCCTCCAACGACAAGGAGGTCATCTACGACGCCGAACATTTCTTCGACGGATACAAGGACAATTCGGCCTACGCGCTGTCCACTCTTGAAGCCGCCGCAGCCTCCGGAGCGTCGGTACTGGTGCTGTGTGACACCAATGGCGGGACTCTTCCACAGGAAGTGGCCGATATTGTACGGATGATTGTCGACCGGTTCCCCGACAAGACGATCGGTATCCACGCGCACAACGACGGTGAACTGGCGGTCGCCAATACGCTGGCGGCGGTCGAAAACGGGTGCCGGCATGTGCAGGGGACCATCAACGGATACGGTGAGCGGTGCGGAAACGTAAACCTTTGCTCGGTGATTCCCAACCTTCAGCTCAAGCTCGGTTACGAGTGTATGGCACCGGAGCAGATCGAAAAACTGACCTCCCTCTCCCATTTCGTAAGCGAAGTGGCCAATGTGGCGCCCTTTGACCATCAGCCGTTTGTCGGCAAGAGCGCATTCGCCCACAAGGGCGGCATTCATGTGAGCGCGGTAATGAAGGATCCGTCCACCTACGAGCACATCCGGCCGGAACAGATCGGTAACAAACGGCGCGTGCTGGTTTCGGATCTATCTGGCAAGAGCAACATCCAGTTCAAGGCACAAGAGCTGGGAATGGATCTGAAGGCGTGCGGTGACAAAATTCCCGAGGTGGTTCAGGCTTTAAAAAAGCTGGAAAACGAAGGCTACCAGTTTGAGGCGGCCGAAGGCTCCCTCGACCTGCTGATCCGCAAGATCACCGGGGAGTGGGAAGATCTGTTCGAGCTCCGCGGCTTCCGCGTGATCATCGAAAAGAACGAGAAAGGCGAAGTTTTTTCGGAGGCGACGATCCGGCTGATTGTCAATGGTGAGGAGGAACACACCGCCGCCGACGGCAACGGCCCGGTCCACGCCCTGGATGCCGCCCTTCGCAAGGCGATTTGCAAATTCTATCCCGAAGTGGATCAGATGCAGCTCTCGGACTACAAGGTCCGGGTTCTAAACGAAAAAGACGGCACCCAGGCCAGGGTCAGGGTGCTCATCGACTCCCAGAACAACAACTCCAGCTGGGGAACGGTCGGTGTTTCGGAAAATATCATTGAGGCCAGCTGGCAGGCGTTAATGGAAAGTATGGCCTATTATCTTCAGCAACATAAACGTACCACTGAAAATCACTCACAATTATGAAAAAACGGATTCAGATTTTCGACACGACTCTGCGCGACGGTGAACAGGCACCCGGGTTCAGCATGAACCTGGAAGAAAAAGTTCGGATGGCGAGTCAACTCGAACTACTGGGGCCGGATGTGATTGAAGCCGGCTTCCCCATCTCTTCCGAGAGTGATTTCATGGCAGTTCGCGAAATTGCGAAGAAAATCAAAAGCTGCACCATTGCAGGACTCTCCCGTGCGATTAAAGGCGACATAGACCGCGCCTGGGAAGCGGTGGAATACGCGGAGAAACCGCGCATTCACACCTTTATCGCCACCTCCGACATCCATATGAAATACAAACTCAAAAAGTCGCGGCAGGAAGTGCTGGACGATGCGGTCTGGGCGGTGGAATACGCCCGCAGCCTTTCGCCCGATGTTGAGTTTTCGGCCGAAGATGCCACCCGCACCGACATCGACTTCCTCTGTCAGATTGTGGAGGCGGCCATCGATGCCGGCGCCAACGTCATCAACATCCCCGACACGGTGGGGTATGCCCTCCCCTGGGAGTTTGGCGAGATGATCCGCACGATTCGGCAGCGTGTATCCAATATCGACAAGGCCATTCTGAGTGTGCATTGCCACGACGATCTCGGCATGGGTGTCGCAAACTCCCTGATGGCCATTCGAAACGGGGCGCAGCAAATCGAGTGCACTGTGAACGGTATCGGCGAACGGGCCGGCAACGCCGCACTTGAGGAAATTGTAATGGCGATCCAGACCCGGAGTCCCGAGTTTGAGCAGGAGACCGGCATCAACGCGACCGAAATCTACCCCACCAGCCGTATGCTCTGCGAAATCACAGGCATGAACGTGCAGGTGAACAAGGCGATTGTCGGAAACAACGCCTTTTCGCACGAGGCGGGAATCCATCAGGACGGCGTGCTTAAAAACCCGCTCACCTACGAGATCATGACACCGCAGTCGGTAGGTATCTCATCCAACAAGATTGTGCTGGGCAAACACTCCGGGCGACGCGCCCTGAGCGCCCGCCTGGAAAACCTGGGCTACAAGTTCACAAAGGAGGAGATGAACGAGGTGTACGAAGCGTTCATCCGGATCACCGACAGCAAAAAGATTGTCGAGGACGATGACCTTCACGGACTCGGTCCCGCCGGAATTTCCGATCTCAGTAACAAGTTTATCAAGGAGACCGTGCAGGAAATCCTTGAAAAGAAATAGCCGGTGGAACTGCCCCCGCTCTTTCGTGAGGCATTTGCGGAAGAGTCCGCCGTGCCACATTATACTATCAACAGCATACGAACTATCTAATTATCTGTAATCATGTCAATGACTTTAACGGAAAAAATCCTGGCCAGGGCATCGGGCCGCACACATGTCGATGCCGGAGAAACCGTATGGGTGAATGTGGACGTTCTCCTGACCCACGACGTCTGCGGACCACCCACCATCGGAATCTTCAAGCGGGAATTTGGTCAGGATGCCCGGGTTTGGGATAAAAACAAGATCGTTATCATCCCCGACCACTATATTTTCACCAACGACAAGTACGCCAATCGCAACATCGACATCCTCCGTGCCTTTGCCGCCGACCAGGACCTGCCGCACTATTATGATGTCGGCACCGACCGGTATAAAGGGGTCTGCCATACCGCCATGCCCGAAGAAGGCTTCACACGTCCCGGCGACGTGCTTTTCGGTACCGATTCGCATACCTGCACCGCGGGAGCGTTCGGACAGTTCGCCACCGGAATCGGAAATACCGACGCCGGATTCATCATGGGTGCGGGCAAGCTCTGGGTAAAAGTGCCGGAGACCATGAAGTTTATTTTTGAAGGAGAAATCCCGCCGTATGTGATGGCCAAGGACCTTATCCTTCAAATTATCGGAGATATCGGTGTGGACGGCGGAACCTATCGTGCCATGGAATTTGCCGGCGACGGTGTGATGAACATGGATATGGAGGGGCGCATGACGCTGACCAACATGGTGATCGAGGGCGGTGGCAAAAACGGAGTGGTTGAACCCGACGAAACAACCTTCGAATACGTACGCAAACGCACCGACTACCAGTTTACGCCAATGTACAACGACCCGGACGCAAAGTATCACAGTGTGCGTACCTATAAAAGCTCCGAGCTTCAGCCCATGGTCGCCAAACCCCATTCGCCGGATAACAAGGCGACCGTATGGGAGGTCAGAAACACGCCCCTTACCCGCGCCTACATCGGCTCGTGCACCGGCGGCAAGCTCTCGGACTTTGAGGCCGCCGCGAAAATCATCAAAGGACACGAGGTTGGTATTGAGACCTACGTGGTTCCCGCAACAACCAAAGTTCGCGAAGATCTCAAAACCACCTATTACGAAGGGGAAACTCTCTGGGATATTTTTGAAAACGCCGGTGCCCGCATGGGTGAAGCCTCCTGCGCGGCCTGTCTGGGCGGCCCCTCCGACACCTTTGGACGCATGCAGGGCGAAGAGGTCTGTATCTCCACCACCAACCGGAATTTCCCGGGGCGGATGGGATCCAAAAAAGCGCAGGTGTATCTGGCTTCGCCCTATACGGTTGCCGCATCGGCCATCACCGGAAAGATCACCGATCCGCGGGAATACCTGCCGGTTGAAAGTGCCGTTTGACGAATTTTGGTGTACCGCAGGACAAAGCCGGTCAACCGGCGGGCCGATAGTCAGGGTACCGGACCGGAACCGCGACTTGCGATGCCTGTCAGGCCGGCCTGTTGTCCGGAAGCGGCCGGGCTGCCCGCACAGACAGCATACCGGTTACCATGCCAATCGATTTTTACCCATTAACCACATTTACTCATGAGCAAAGTTATTAAAGGAAAAGCATTTGTCGTTGGAAACGACATCGACACCGACCAGATCATCCCCGCCGAACACCTCGTGTACAGTCTGGAGGATCCGGAGGAAAAACGGTTCTACGGACGCTATGCGCTTTCGGGAGTGCCGGATGCTCAGTCGGGCCTTCCCGGGGGAAACATTCCGTTTACCGACCCCGACAAGTTCGAATCGGAATTCAAGGTGATTATCGGAGGCAAGAACTTCGGTTGCGGCTCCTCGCGGGAGCACGCTCCGTTCGCGTTGCAGGTTGCCGGCGCCGAAGCGGTAGTGGCCACCGGGTACGCACGGATCTTCTTCCGGAATGCGGTCGACGGCGGTTTCATCATCCCCTACGAAAGTCACGATGACCTCAGCGAGCATATCTCGACCGGTGACGAAGTTGAGATCAACGGGGAACTGGATATCATCAAAAACATCACCACCGGCAAGAGTTATCCGCTGAAAAAACTGGGCGATGTTGTGGACATCGTCGATGCCGGCGGAATCTTCAAATACGCCGCCAAACACGGTATGATTTAGCGGGAAATCCGCTATTTTGCAGGATGGGGAAAGGGGGATTATTTGCCATCCGGGATCCTTCTCCGCCGGTACATCGGTGGGGGCGGGGTCTGAAGGCAGAGACCCGATACCGCCGGAAGCCTTCCGGTGGTTGATTACGGCGCACCTCCTGTCGCCACCAATACAGCATTTTAAAGCAATAAAGGACGTTATGAGTAAAAAAATTGTTCTTCTGCCCGGTGACGGCATCGGTGTGGAAGTTGTGAGGGAAGCGGAAAAAATCATCACCTTCATTTCAGAGCGGTACGGGATGGAGATAGAGACGGAGCGTCACCTGGCAGGTGGTGCCAGTCTGGACGCCCACGACATTCCGGTAAAGGATGAGGTCATCGAAGCGTGCAAAAGATCGGACGCGGTTTTGCTGGGAGCGGTAGGCGGACCAAAATGGGACGATTTTCCTGCCGACAAGCGTCCGGAGAAAGCGTTGCTCAGGCTGCGGAAAGAGCTGGGCCTGTACAACAACCTGCGACCGGTAACCGTGTTTTCCTCCCTTAAAGACGCCTCCCCCCTCCGCCCGGAAGTGGTTGACGGGGTGGATCTGCTGGTGGTGCGCGAACTCACCGGCGGACTCTATTTCGGCGAGCCGAAAGAGATCACGGAAAAAGACGGGGAGGAAGTGGGCGTGGACACCATGGTGTACACGACATCCGAAATCGAACGAATTGCGGTTGCGGCATTTGAAGCGGCTAAAAAACGCCGCAACAAGGTTACCTCGGTTGACAAGGCCAACATCCTGGCGAGTTCGCAACTGTGGCGCAAGACGGTCAGCCGTATTTCCGAATCCTACCCCGATGTGGAGCTGGAACATATGCTGGTGGATAACTGCGCGATGCAGCTAATCCGGGAGCCGGGACAGTTTGATGTGATACTGACGGAAAACATGTTCGGAGACATCCTCAGTGACGAGGCGGCCATGCTCACCGGGTCGATCGGCATGCTGCCATCGGCCAGCCTTGGCGACGGTACCGGCATGTACGAACCTGTGCACGGATCCGCTCCGGATATTGCGGGAAAAGACATCGCCAATCCGCTGGCTACCCTGGCCTCCACTGCCCTGCTCTTCCGCTACTCGCTGAACCACGAAGAGGCGGCGGTGGATATTGAAAAAGCGATCGCCAAAGTGCTGAATGCAGGATACAATTGCAAGGATATGAGCCGACACGCCCGCCACATCCTGTCCACCTCCGAAATGGGCGATCGGATTCTTGAAACCATGAAAGAGTGATATATTATGTTCAAGGCTAAAAGTATTACCGTAATCGGCGGAGGCAAAATGGGGGAAACGCTGATCTCCCGTCTGCTCTCCACAAAAACACTCAAAAAGAAACATCTGTTTGTCGCCGACAAGCACCCGGGACGTATTACTTTCTTCAAGGAGAAACTTGGTGTGTCCGGATCCACCGACAATGCCGAGGCGGCTGAAAAGGGAGACATCATCCTGTTATGTGTCAAGCCCCAGACCGCCACGCAGGTGATCGCCTCCATTCGCGATGTGCTCAGGCCCGACCAGCTGGTGATTTCCATTATGGCCGGCTTTACCTTGCAGCAGCTTCAGGAGGCCATTCAAAAGCCGGTTCCGGTAATACGGGCCATGCCCAACACTCCGAGTGAAATCGGCGCCGGCATGACGGTTCTCGCGGCGGGAAACAAATCCAACGGCGAGCACATTCAACAGGCCCAGAAACTGTTTGACGCGGTCGGAAAAACGCTGGTCCTGGACGAGCATCATTTTGACGCGGTTACGGGACTCAGTGCAAGCGGGCCGGCTTTTTTCTATGTGATTATCGAAGCCCTGGCCGAGGGTGGTGTCAAATGCGGCCTTCCCCGTGACATTTCGACCCTGCTCGTTGCCCAGGCATGTCTCGGTTCGGCAAAGATGGTGGTAGAAACGGGACAGCATCCCGCTATTTTGAAAGACCACGTGACCACCCCGGCCGGATGTACCATCGACGGTTTACTGAAACTGGAGGAAGGCGGCCTGCGAAAAACCCTGATCAAGGCGGTTGACGAAACAGCCCGGCGTGCGAGGGAACTGGGTCAGGAATAGTGATTGGAATTATCCCCGGCCTGAGTTTTCTTCGGCCCGCCTGTTGCTCAACTCCAGTGTAATGCGGTCCATCTTTTCCTGATTCAATGGATAAAATGTCATTAACACGGCTGCCAGCATCGCTATGACTGCCGGAATCCAGCTCATCAGCATGATGATACCCGGAATAGCGCCCTGAATGGCGACGGCATCCTGACCATCATAGTGAAATGCCGCCAGTACCAGTCCAATGATGGCTCCTGCAACTCCGCCACCGAACTTGGTTGCAAATGATCCCGCCGAATAGACCAGGCCGGTGGCACGACGTTTGTTTTGATATTCCGAATAATCCGCGGCATCCCCGAGCATGGCAAAAAACAACGTCGGAAATATGGCTGCCCCTACCTCGGATACGATGCCAATCATAAAAATGGGAATGATATCATCAGGTCCGCAGAAAAAAAACAGTGCATTGATACCCCCTGAAAAGATCAGGGCATAAATAAACAGGCTTTTCTTGCCGAATATACGGCTTAGTGGAGCAGTGATCATTGCCCCACCGATCGAGGCAAGCATCAGTCCGACCATAAACGTACCGGCCATCAGCGGTTCGTTCAAATAGTGGGAAAAATAAATGACAATAATCCCCTGTTTGATGGAATTATAGACACTGAATAACAGTCCGATGACAAGAAGCACCAGCCACGGCCGGTTTTTGATCAAATCCTTTAGATCATTTTTCAGGTTGGTCTGCTGGGATACCGGTGGCGTAACGCGCTCTTTGGTACTGAAAAAAGTAACAATCAGGAACAGCGCCAGAAAAACCGACATCAGGAACATCGAATAACTGTAGCCGCGCTCCTGGTCAATGATCACAATGTCAGCGGCCTGCAGATCCTCCTCCCCCGAAATGATAAACGTATAGGGCTCATTGGCCTCCATGGTAAAACTCATCCCGGGGGCAGGTTCATGGGCAGGGTTCAGCTCATCAGGATCCGCCCATACAAACAGGGCGAGCCCGGCATCGGTGCTGATATTGGCATTTTCCACATTTCTCGATGACGATACCGTGACCCGGAACTCCTCCGTATCCATTTTCGTCACATGAATCTCGGGGCCAACATTACCGAACAATGAAACCAGCAGCAGCAATGAACCCTGTACCAGCATGCCGCCGGCAAAAGCTCCAACCATTCTGAACGATCCGATACTGGCACGCTCCTTGTTATCGCCGGTCATCACCGCCATCAAAGCTCCATAAGGAACGTTATTGGCCGTATATATGAGCGTAAAAAGGATATACGTGGAGTAAGCATAGATCAGTTTACCCGTGTAGCTCAGGTCAGGGACAAAAAACAGCATCGAGAGCATCACGGCCAGGGGAACAGCCGTCCATAAAATCCATGGGCGGAACTTGCCGAATCTGGAATGCGTACGATCTCCGATGATACCCATGGCCACATCGCTGAAGCCATCACTGGAACGGGCAATAAGCATCAACAACCCAACTGATGCCGGATTCAAGCCATAAACATCGGTATAAAAAACAAATAAAAAGGTGGTCACACCTCTCCAGGCAATATTGGCAGCCCCGTCTCCAAGAGCATAACCTGCTTTTTCCCAGAAAGAAAGCCTGCTCTTAGCAGAAAATTCCATACCCGTATGATTAATCCTTTATGAGTTATTTTTTAATAATTCATTTTGATTAATTGAATATAGAAAAATAAATCATTATCCCTGATCCGGAACTGCAGAAATTTGATGTTTACGCATATCCTCCCGCCAGGGACGGGCTGCCTGCATGCGGTGCCAGCGCGACTCTTTCCGGGCCACAATCCACAACCATGCCACTCCTGTTATGATCAACCCGGTGGCCACAACAGGCAACCTCACCATCTTGAAAATGCATGCAATCATCTCTCCTCACTTCACAAACATCATCTGCCTGGTCTCCACATACTCCCCGGCCTTAATCCGGTAGATAAACACACCGCTGGAAAGGGCAGACGCATCAAAGGTGGCATCATGCCAGCCTGCTGACCGGATCCCGTTTACCAGAGTTGCTACCTGCTGGCCGATCAGGTTATATACTGAAAGTTTTACATGAGCCTGTTCCGGAATAGCGAAACGGATCCGGGTGGAAGGGTTGAAGGGGTTGGGGGAGTTTTGGTGCAAAATGAATTGTTCGGGTTGATCATATTCATGTTTTTCTGCAAAAACTTTTATTGATTCTACATCTTCCCAATGCAATGCCGGATAACCTTCGGTTAATAGCCATATTTCTTCAAAGTCAAATTCTTCCATGTTACCATGTGCAGATGTACCGGTTATTTGATCGGTTGATAACCCAATAACTCCTTCAGAAGAGCCTCTGCCAATTCCCTGTTCTTGTTCGCCGGAGTTGGTGTCCCAGTAACAATTTTCTATTGTTCCCCCGTTATATCCTGCAAAGCCACCCACATCCGTATTCCCGGATACGGTACCGGCAGAAAAACTTATTGTAATTTCTCCATCATTTCGGTTTGCACCGACGAGCCCACCAACTTCTTCATCGCCATCAACTGTTCCAAGCGCATAGGAGTCTTGAATCAAACCACCCAAATTGTCACCGATAAAACCTCCTATACGATTCCGCCCGTTAACAACACCTATGCCAAAGGATTCGGTGACATTGCCATAAGCATTCCACCCGATCAGCCCGCCGACGTTATCACCTGTCCCGATGACATTTCCTTCAGCATGGGAACCGGTGACATCGCCGGAAGCATTCCACCCGATCAGTCCACCGGCATTATTACCTGTTCCGATAACATTCCCTTTGGCGTGGGAGCCGGTGACAACGCCGCCTCCATTTCTCCCGATCAACCCGCCGATGGTATTACCTGTTCCGCTCACATCGCCGGTGGCATAGGAATCGGTGACAGTGCCTCCGGGGGCGAACTCACTGCCTATACTCCCGATCAGCCCGGCTGTAAACCAACTCCCGTTCACATCGCCTGTAGCATAGGAATCGATAACAGTGCCTCCGCCATTCTCCCCGATTAACCCGCCTGTAAACCAATTCCCGCTCACTTCACCTGTAGCATGCGAGCCGGTAACATTGCCGTAATAATTATACCCGACCAGCCCACCAACATATTGGCCCTCTACGCTGACATTGCCTGTGGCATACGAATCGGTGACCGTTCCCCCTTCATTATACCCGATCAGTCCACCGATATATTGACCCTCTACGCTCACAGTGTCCGCGCCACCCGTTTGCCCAACAATAGCATTTTCAATCAAGCCGATATTACTGATGGAAGCATCCTTGATGTAACCAAAAAGGCCGGTGTAATACTCACCAGGTCGATTGATGTACAGCCCGTCAATTTCATAGCCGTTGCCGTTATAATTTCCGGTAAACGGTATTGTATCATCCCCGATCGGCTCAAAGCCCGCCCCGTCATTCCATTCGGCTGTTGCGCTTGCATCTATATCGGCGATCTGAATGAAGTGCTGGTCCGGGTGACCGGCCACTTCCTGCAATTGTTCAAGCGTCGCCACCTGAAACGGATCTTCCATTTCGCCGTTGCCTCCTTCGAATTGAGCGGAAACCGAAGCAAACAGCCCCATAAAAACCATCATTCCCGTCACCGTTAGTGCCCTGATTACAGCAGTGGGCGATATGTTCGAAATCGGCTTCCTCATATACCACTCTTGGGAGTTCATAAAATGTAATTTTAAGGAGTAAAAAAAATCTGCCATGTTTCGGTTTTATTGGGTCATCCTGGTTTCAACACCGGAATTCTGAGGTAGTGAATCTAAAGAAACCAGTATAACAGCAACCAACAGGTCACATAATCGCTTACTTATAGTCGATTATGCATTTTATTTCAAGTTCAACTTTATAAATAGTCAGGTCTCTCATAGTTTTAAAAATAACCTTTATCGAATAGTTTGTATCATCTATGTTTATGAATTAAACTCTCACTTTTAAGAGCAGGAGTATCGAAACAACAATTTGTATTCAATGTTTACCATTTCTACTTGAACCAAAGCCAATTAAATAATATTTGGCGAGTGCTAATGACCTGAAACTTGTACGGTAAGGTAGCAGGTTATTTTGATGCTGGTTTATGTCGGATGCTGCTGGAATCAAATCAGTGATTCTTTAGTGGGAATCGGACTGTTTGAAGCAACCGAATCGGACATCATCAAACTGGCGGTATAATAACATACTATCCCTGATCCGGAACGGCAGAAATTTGATGTTTCCGCATATCCTCCTGCCGGGCATGGGCTTCCTTCATTCGGTTCCAGCGCGACTCCCTTGATGCCACAAGCCAGATCCAAAGCACTCCGGCAATAATGAGTCCGGCGGAATAGATCCAGATAGCCTGCCGTAGTGTCAACAGGCCAAACTCCATAATCAATGAGGCTCCGGTAACCGACAGTGCCTGCAAGGAGGTAAACAGCAGCCACTCCGAGCTGAAGATTCGTCCGCGAAACGCGTCCGGTGACCGCTGTTGCAGCAGAACGGTGCTCATCACCCAGTTGGCGCCGGATCCACAGTGCGCCAGAAACACCAGGATCAGCATTACCCAGGCGATCCCGATGGAGCCGATAACCAGGTAGAACAAACCGGCGGAGATCATCGCCAGCCCCATCATCCTGACCCAGTTGCGTTCGTCACTGAAATAGCGTCTCACCAGAACGGGCCCGACGGCCGTTCCGAACCCCCGGCTGGCATACAGCAAACCGAGCCCGATGCTGCCCATCAGCAGGATTTCTTCCGAGACCAGAATCAGCATATACACCAACGCTCCCAGAAAGAACGTAATAGTGCCTTTGGCCAGGGCCGGCCTGAGAATATGCGGGTTGGAAAAAATGAAACGATAGCCGTCGATAATGCCACTGACCGGGTTGCTCAGGGACTGCATCGTCTGTTCATCCCGGTGATGCGGGATGGTCGCCTTGAAAATAAACCAGGTGGACAGGATATATCCGGTTCCGTTGATGACAAAGACGGCATCGGTACCGAACCAGGCGGTGGCCAGGCCGCCAATTCCCATGCCGGTGGTAAAAATGATGCTCCAGGACAGATTGGAAATGATGTTGGCCTTCACCAGCTCGTCCCCGCTGGTGATGTTGGGTATGGAGGCCTGTTTGGCGGGTTCAAAGATGGAAGCGAAGCCCATCTGCATGGTGGTAAGCACATACACCAGCCAGAGCAGCGAGGGATCGCGCACAAAGAGGAAACTGAGCACAACCGCTCCGCGCCCGAAGTCGCAGATTATCATGAGCATGCGGCGGTCGTACCGGTCGGCGAGGTACCCGGCGTAGGGAGAAAGTGCGGCAAAGGCCAGGAACTTGGTGACAATGACCAGCCCCAGCAGGAATTCGGAATCGGAGTACTCAAGGACGATGGTGAACACCGCAATTACCCCGAACCAGTCACCGAAATTGGAAATAATCTGACTCAGCCACACCCTTCGGAACTGATGGTTGCTGCGCAGTACATGAAGATATGGCTGGAGTTTACTCAAGACTTTCCTGTGCTTCCAAAACCGCCGACTCCCCGTTCGGTTTCAGGAAGTTCCTGCACACCGGTCACAATAGCCCTGGTTACCGGTGCGAATACCATTTGGGCGATGCGGTCGCCGTGTTCGATGGTAAAAGGCTCCTCACCCAGGTTTATCGCCAGCACTTTGACTTCGCCACGATAGTCGGCGTCGATGGTTCCGGGGGTATTAAGCATGGTGATTCCGTGTTTGTAGGCCAGCCCGCTGCGCGGCCGGATCTGGGCTTCGTAGCCTCGCTGAATGGCCATCTGGAGGCCGGTGGGAATCAGGGCGCGTTCACCGGGTTTCAGAACCACCGGCCGGCCGGGTGCGGCCCGCAGGTCCATTCCGGCCGAATCCGGCGTTGCGTAGGCGGGAAGGTCCAGGGATTCCGCGTGCGGCAGCTTTTTTATCATTACATGCATGAGTATCACACGAATATTTTAGGTGTCGGCCGGAGCCGTCAAATGGCATTACTACAAAAAGTTGATTCTCAAGATATCGGGATTCAACAGCCAATCAGGGCCAAATCGTTACCCCGGACCAGCGGGGAGATCCGGAGCGGAATTCTCCTCAGCGGATTAATACCGCTCGTACTCCACGAGTCTGACCCTCACGCTGCCCAGCCAGATACTGACTCTGGCTTCCAGCGGTATGCGCAGCTCGTCGTCGCGGAAATAGGCTTCAAATTCTCCTGAAAAGCCGAAGGGTCCTTCGAAATCGGCATTTCCCTCCATATAGTATGCAGAGATGGCTTCATCCGGAAATGCTTTCGATTCATAAGGTTCCTTTCGGCTGGTGAAAGCCATTTCGATTTCAGAGGCCTCATGGTCAATATAGATCGGGTAGGTTCGGTTGCTGTCGGTTCCGGCAAATAAACGGGCGTAGAACATGATGGCGGGTCCGCTGTCGGACGGTCGATCGAGATCCAGCGTATCCACCGGTTCCCCTTCCTCGAAGCTGTAGACCCTGCCCTGTTCGTAATCATAATCATAGAGATACCGTTCCATCATGTCGTGGTGCAGGCTGTTCTGCCAGAATCGCACACCATAGGGAACGGAGTCGTTGAAGGCGATATAGCTGTGGTAATGCACCTCACGATAGCCCACCAGGGGCAGGCGTCGGTTGGAGACCATCTCGGTGACCAGATGCCTCACCGGGGTGTCCCGGTAGACGGTATCCCTTTCAACATACACATGTACATTGCCGAGCCGCAGAAATCCGTATCTCACTTCGTAGGTGAACCGCTCGTTGAGGTGTTCCAGCACCTCCATGCTGGGCGGGCCCGCGCCGGTGCTTTCGGTGTGATTGTTGCCCATAGCAATGCTTCCACCGATTCCGGATGCGATAAAAAACAGGCCGGCCACTCCAAGAGCCACTACGATGGATAACGGTCGCGGCATTACAGGCTTTCCTCCAGGAATATTTCGATGGCGTCTTCATCAAAACCCACCAGTACGGCATCCCCGTAGCGAAGAACCGGCCTTTTGATCATGGTCTGATGCTCCAGGAGCACATCAAACAGGTCGTTGTCGGAAAGTTCTTTATCCGCCAGACCCAACATCTTCCACTTGCGGCCGCGGCGGTTGACCAGTGTGTCCAGCCCCGCCTTCATCACCAGGTCGGCGAGTTCGTTCGGCGTTAGCGGATCCTTCTTCACGTCACGGAAGGAATACTCAATTCCCTGTTCTTCCAGCCAGTCTCTGGTTTTTTTTATGGTATTACAATTGGTTATGCCAATTACTTCCAACATAATTCGTTATTTTTGAGTTACCGCTTCCCCGGGGCATGCCGGATTTCTCATTCCCCGGGTTGCGGGCCTGAACCTGTTTTGTGACACCGGCCAAATATACTGTAGCACTGCAACATCCGGCCCACAGGAAATTACATATTATCGCATGAAACCCCATGTCGATTTTTTAAAATGACCATGAACCGATACAACACTGAAGCACCACTCCTGGCGTTCCTTTTTGCTGCCATCATGATTTCGGCGGCCGCGATGGGATGCAGCCGCAGCGAGGATCAGATAGAATTCGAGCGAAACGCCTTCCGCACACCGGAAAACTTCACCCGGGTATCGTCCGGCGGGGTGGTGGATACCAGCCATGTTGATGACAGCGACTGGCAGATCGGACCCATGTTCCGGATGTTCATAGAGGTGGAAATTCCCGCTTTCCCCAATCCCACCGAAGATCAGCGTGTGGAAATTGAGCTTTTTGCTACCGGCAGCGGTACTATTGAAGGAATATACGCAATGGCTTACCCCGATATGCACGACCTCAGCTACCGAAGGTTGCTCGATGCGGAAGAGCGGACCATCCGTGCGGCGGAACGGGTGGTACTCAGCTTTGAGCCGGCCGACTTCGCCTACAATGGTGTCTACAGGGTGGCCCAGCAGACCAACAACGGGTTGCATCGGGTATTCATCTTCGACCGCAACAACAATCTGATCACCTACGGTGACGTCCAGCTTTTGTAACCATGAGCAACATAACCGAAAGCCAGAGAAGCATTTTGCAGCAGCTGATCTATCCCGAATCGTACCACCATATCCGGGAAGAGACGGGGCTCAGTCCGGGTGAGGTGCGGGACGACCTGACCACCCTGCTGCATCTCAACATGATCGAGGTGTACGAAGGCTTTGGTGGCAATATTGGGCAAAAAGTCCGACATTTCGACAACGACCATCCCGAGTCGTTCTTCTATCGAGCTACAAAAAGCGGCCTGAACGCCATGCACCGGTAGCTTCCATTTTCTGTAACTACACAATCACCCGTATCATTGGACAAATTTGTAATCCTGGGCGGAAGCCCACTGAAGGGGACTATTTCTGTCAGCGGTTCGAAAAATGCCGCCCTGCCGCTCATGGCCGCCGCACTGCTGGCCGATGCTCCCGTCACCATCACCAACATCCCGCTTCTCAAGGACATTTTCACCTTCAACAAGGTGATCTCGGTAACCGGTGCCGGCTTGTCCTTTGATGAGGATCGAAGGGAGCTGACCATCGACCCGACATCATTGACTTCGTACGAGGCGCCCTATGAACAGGTTCGCAAGATGCGGGCGTCGTTTTACATGGCCGGAGCGCTGCTTGGAGCTGCGGGGTATGCCCGTGTATCATTACCGGGGGGATGTGCCTGGGGTCCGAGGCCGGTGAATCTCCACCTGGAAGGGTTGACCGCCCTTGGTGCCGAAATTGAAATGGATCAGGGCTATGTGATTGCCAGGGCACCAAACGGGAGGCTGCCCGGCGGCACGTTTGAGCTGAAGCCCAGCAGCGTCGGGGCAACGGTGAATTTGGTTTTGGCGGCAGTCCGGGCCCGGAAAACCTCCGTGATCCGCAATGCGGCCATGGAGCCGGATGTCGTGAACCTCTGTGACAACCTGAATCGGCTCGGGGCACGCATCGAAGGCGCGGGCACGCCCGTCATTACCGTGGAAGGTGTCGAACGACTGGAAGGCGGCCGCATGGACAACACCCCCGACCGCATCGAAACCGGTACGTTCATGATCGCAGCGGCCATGCTGCCGGGGTCGGACCTGACCCTCACCCACACCCTCCGGGAGGATCTCGGCTCCTTCACCGAAACCTTTGCCAGACTGAATACCGGACTCGACCTTGCGGAGAACACCATCCGGGTCCGTGCCGCCGATACCATCCCCCCTGTGTCTGTTGAAACGGCCATATACCCCGGTTTTCCAACGGATTTGCAGGCCCAATGGGCGACGATGATGACCCAGGCGAAGGGCCTGTCCACAATCACCGACCACATTTACCCCGACCGTTTCAGCTATGTTCCGGAGCTGAACCGCCTGGGTGCGGATGTGCGGCGCAACGACAATCGGGCGACTATTTACGGGAAGTCACACCTCAAGGGGGCGTCGGTGATGAGTACCGACCTCAGGGCAAGCGTGAGCCTGGTGATGGCCGGGATGGCCGCAGAGGGCGAGACCGAAGTGCTTCGCGTCTACCACCTTGACCGAGGCTACGAAGCGCTGGAGAAGAAACTCAACGGTGTCGGTGCGCAGATCCGCCGTGAATCGGAATAACCTCCCGGAGTCCCGGTGCGAGACGAAAGTGACAGTCTGGCCGTAGTCAAAGTGCATATGAAGACTCAAAGACAGGGTGTCATTATTCCGGTATTTACATTATATTGTCATCCAAAGTATCGGTGTTTTTCCGACACATCGCCGCCGGGACAATGAGACCTCCTAACCGAAAACATTCCGGCCGCAGCCCCCGATACCCAGCATTTTTATCATAAGCGAAACAGGATATACACATTGATCCCTCTTCTCTCGGATCTCTGATTGGATGACCGGTGAACAAGACCCGGCACGATGGTTGCCGCTATCGGCGACGAAAAACCGGAGAAGAAATCAGCACACATCTGTTATCGCCCTTTTTACAGGAATTATACGCAAAGCAGAATCGCATGTACGAGTCAAACAACAGTTTTCCAATGACATTATCGGCATACAGAAATCCAATTTCCCTCCCAATCAGAGATTTGGTTTTTGATTCCTGCATCGTCTGCTTTTCAAACTGGAATCCACATGAAAAACCAAATCATTATTCACGCGGCAGCAAATCAAACCCGCGTAGCCCTGATTGAAAATGGTGAATTAGCCCAATTATTCATAGAGTCCCCTGAAAACCAACGTACCGTTGGTAATATTTACCTTGCGGAAGTCCACAAGGTGATGGCCGGTATTCGCGCCGCGTTCATCAACATGGGTACTCAGAAAGACGCCTTTCTTCACTTCTCCGACACCGGCGAGCATCTTGAGGATTACCTTGTGATGCTGAACGGCAAGGAGGCGGTTCCCGATCAGAACCAGCAAAATGCCCGCGTACGCAATATCAAAGGCTCCGGCAGCGGGTCGGTGACCGACGAACAGAACCGTGCCGGCGCGTTGCTGCAATCAAAGCAGAGAGTGCTGGTACAGATAGTCAAGGAGCCGATCGGCTCCAAAGGACCCCGCGTATCGACCAATATCACGGTAGCAGGCCGGTTTCTGGTACTCATTCCGATGGGCGAATACGTTGCGGTTTCCAAACGCATCCGTAGCCACCGTGAGCGCCGGCGCCTGCGAAGCTGCATCTCCTCCGTACTGCCGGACGGATTCGGGGTTATTGTACGGACTCTTGCCGAAAAACAGAGCGAAGAAGCGCTTCACGAAGACCTCAAGGATGTGCTCGACAAGTGGAACAATATACTTGATAAACTGAAAGAGGCGCGCCCTCCCGCCCTTCTGCATCAGGATATGGACATGACCGAGAGTCTCGTTCGTGACCTGTTCGCCAAAGATTACAGCAGAATCCTCATAGACGATGCCAAAATCTACCGGTCGATCAAATCCTACGTCTCCCGGGTTGCTCCGAACATGGTTCCCAACATCGAGTTGTACAAGGGATCGGAGCACATTTTCGACTATATGAAAATCTCCAAAGACGTAGAGTCGGTGTTCAGCCCCAGGGTCAAGATGCCCAGCGGCGGCTATCTTATTTTCGAGCAGACCGAAGCAATGTACGTGGTTGATGTGAACTCCGGCCGATACGCCGCCAAGCGGGAGCAGGAGGAAAACTCGTTGAGAACCAACCTTGAGTCGGCCCGGGAAATTGCCAAACAGCTGCGCCTGCGCGATATCGGCGGTATCATCGTTGTGGATTTCATCGACCTGCGGGAGGACTCCAACCGAAAGAAGGTATTTGACGAGCTGAAGCGTGAGTTCCGGAAAGACCGCGCCAAGACCAACGTACTGCCTATGAGCGACTTCGGACTGGTTCAGATTACGCGGCAGCGCATCCGGCCCAGTGTCGTCAAATCGGTTTCCAAAGTCTGCCCCATGTGCGGCGGCTCGGGCAGCATTGTCTCCCAGAACACCATCTTCGCAGACATCGAAGGATGGCTTACGAAATTCAAGTACAACTACAAGGGTCAATATTCGCTGGATCTTCATCTGAATCCGTACGTGAAATCGATGCTTCAAAAAGGCTGGGTCAGTCAGCGTATTAAATGGTTTTTCTCCTACCGGCTGAATGTGAACCTCGTCAGCGAAGACACCCTTTCCATGAACGACTTCAAGTTCATGCTGCCCAACTCGGAGATTGAAATCACAGATACGGTGCTCAACGATCAGCCTCTGGACAAGGCCATCACCGAGGCGAACCTGGACGAGGAAGCGGGGAGGCAGAAAAAAGAAGACGACCCCGGCCTCGACTACTTCAGGAAGGAACAAAAAAAGGCAGATGGCGGTCAACAGGCCGAAAGAAGCACAAGAGGTACGGCCAATCAGCGCGGCGGCGCCCCTGACAAGAAGAAACACGGAGAGTCCAAATCCGGTGGTGGTACTCCTTCCGGAGGTGGTCGCAAAGAGCGTCCCGACAGTACAAAAACCCGGCGTTCCGACACCAAGGCCAAATACTTCAAGTCCTCGAAAGAATCCGGCGAATCCCCTTCCGGTGACCAGGGGGGAAAATCACAAAGGAACCCCGGACCTCAGCAAGGATCCGGCAAGGACCGCAACAACCCTGCACCTTCTGAGCAGCAGGATAGAAAAAGTTCCTCCAGCAACACATCCAAAGAACAGCCCGGTGAAAAAAAATCGGACAGGGTGATCGATTCACAAAATGAAGCTGTTAAAGGAGAAACTGCGGCTGCCAAATCCGGAAGTTCTCGGGAACCGGAGCAGGAGGACAACTCTCACCTGCCCTCGGCCATTGAAGTTGCCCGCAGGCATCGCATCGAAAAGGAGAAAGCCCGGGAGGCGGACAGGCTAAATGTAGAAAAGGAGACATCGCCCGGAGCTCAGAACGATAAAAACGAAGCCGGTCAAAACAACGAAAACGCGGATAGCGGCTCAAAAGTCAAAGATAACGACAGCCGGAAAACCGAAACTGCCAGGGAGACCAGCCAAAGCGATACCGGTCCAGGCGGTGAAAACGGACAAAATGAGCCGGAGCACGACTCCCGAAACAAATCAAAATCATAGACAACCGGAGTACCATGTCATTTCAACTGGATGCCACCACGGTCATTGGAATTATCCACGAAGGCAAGGCCTGCATCGGTGGCGACGGACAAGCTACCCTGGACAAGGTGGTCATGAAAGCCAATGTGCAGAAAGTCCGCTTTCTTCACGACAAACAGGTGCTTGCCGGATTTGCCGGTTCTACCGCCGATGCCTTCACCCTTTTCGAACTGTTTGAGGACAAACTCAACCAGTATAACGGCACGATCGAGCGCGCCGCGGTGGAGCTGGCCAAGGAGTGGCGACGTGACCGCTACCTGCGCCGTCTTGAAGCGCTCCTGGCGGTAATGAACAAGGATCGAGGACTGCTCATTTCGGGCCAGGGTGATGTTATTGAACCGGACGATCACATTCTGGCTATCGGAAGCGGCGGCTCCTACGCGCAGGCGGCAGCCCGGGCGCTGAAAAGCAAGGCGGCCCATCTCTCGGCCCGGGAAATGGTCGAGGAATCACTGAATATCGCCGCAGACATCTGTATCTACACCAATCATAATTTAACACTGCTTGACCTTGAGTAATCTTACCCTCCTCCACAACGAATCAAATCTGACACCCCGCCAGATTGTTGAAGCGCTGGACGTATACATCATCGGTCAGAGCGAAGCCAAGAAATCGGTTGCCATCGCGTTGCGAAACCGTTGGCGAAGGCTGAATTCGGACGAGTCAATTCGCGACGAGATTGTCCCGAACAACATCATCCTGATCGGTCCGACCGGAGTGGGGAAAACGGAAATCGCCCGCCGGCTGGCCAAACTGGCCAAAGCGCCGTTTGTGAAAGTGGAAGCCTCCAAGTATACCGAGGTCGGCTATGTGGGCCGTGATGTCGAATCCATGATCCGCGACCTCACCGACATCGCCGTGTCGATGGTCAAGTCGGAGATGCAGCAGCGGGTGGTAAAAAAGGCCTCGGAGCTTGTTGAGGAGCGTATACTGGATCTGCTCATACCGCCGATGAAAAAATCGCGCGGAGAATCCCGCACCGGCTTTCAGTCCACCGACAGTACCTTCGACCCCGATCATGCCGGAGATGAGGAGCTCAACCAGCGCACACGGGAGAAGTTCCGTGAAAAGCTCCGGAACGGAGATTTGGAAGACCGCAAGATCGAGATTCAGGTACAGCCCTCCGGGCAAAACCCCATGATGCAGATCTTCGGGCCCGGCGGCATGGAAGAGATGGGGGTTAACCTGCAGGATATGCTCGGGAACCTGACCAAATCCCGCAGCAAGAAACGTCAGATGAAGATCAGCGATGCCAGGCCGATTCTGCTCAATGAAGAGACCGAGAAGCTGATCGACCACGATGCCGCGACCGGCGAGGCGATCGACCGGGTACAGAACTCCGGCATTGTCTTTATCGATGAAATTGACAAGGTAGCGGCAGGATCATCCGGCGACGGCAGAGGCGGCCCGGATGTCAGCCGCCAGGGAGTGCAGCGCGACATGCTTCCGATTGTGGAAGGGTCCAATGTCTCCACCAAACACGGCATGGTAAAGACCGACCACATCCTGTTCATCGCATCCGGCGCGTTTCATACGGCAAAGCCGTCTGACCTGATCCCCGAACTTCAGGGCCGATTCCCCATCCGCGTGGAGATGGACTCACTCACCGAGGAGGATTTTTACAACATCCTCACCCGTCCAAAAAACGCACTCACCAAGCAGTATGTCGCAATGCTGAAAAGTGAGAAAGTGGATCTGGAGTTCACCGACGAAGCCATCCGTGAAATCGCCCGGGTCGCCGCCCAGGTCAACGCATCGGTCGAAAACATAGGCGCCCGGCGGCTTCACACCATCCTCTCGACGGTGCTGGAAGAGTTGCAGTTCTCCATTCCCGACGACATCAGCAGCGGGAAGATCACCATCGACAAATCATACGTGGACAAGCAGCTTGAGCGGCTCACCAGAGACAAAGACCTCAGCCATTACATTTTATAAAGCACCGGTTTCATTACATTCCATGATGAAACTTTTTCGAACCGACGAGGTATAGTCATAAAGTCGTGCATGGAACGCTCCCTTATCATTACATCCCCATCGTCCATTGGAATGAATGATAATTCGGGATAACAATGTTATCAGGGAAGCGTTAAAATGAATGTAATTATCTGAATACGAAATCCAACCCTTCTCGCATAATGAGTCTGAAACGATTTGTAACTCCGCCGCTGGTTTCCATCCTGGTACTCTCCTTTCTTTACATCAGCGGTCTGGACCGGGTCACGACCAGTAACAATTCCCACGAAATCAATCTCCGGAAGTACACCGAAGTCCAGAGTAAAATATATGAGAATCATGTGGATGAAATCAGCATCCTGGATTTGCATGTCAACAGTCTGAAGGGTTTTGTCGGGAATATCGCGGACACCACCCTGGATATTTCAGGCACGCCGCTCGACACCACATTCGCCGACCCTGATTTCTCTATCGGCTCCCTGCGTGAATCGGTTTCCCGTTTTGAACGCGCCTACCTGTTCCTCAAGAACAACTCTTCGGAGGAGGAAGACATGGTAGCCCGCACCGAAGACGCCATTAACGCGATGTTCCGGCCCCTCGATCCGCATTCGGTCTATATCGAGCCGGAAACCAGCGAGCGTATTCAGGATGAGTTCTCCGCCAGATTTGAAGGCGTCGGTATACAGTTTCAGGTCATTGACGATACGATTACGGTGATTTCCGCAATTTCCAACGGACCAAGCGACCAGCTCGGAATCCGGTCAGGCGATCGGATCGTCACCATCGACGGCGAAAGCTCCGTAGGGTTCAGTGAGCAGGATGTGGTGAGCAGCCTCAGAGGTCCCAAGGGAACCCAGGTGAATGTCGGTATCCTGCGGCCCGGCATCGATCGGATGCTGGATTTTGAAATCACCAGGGATGAGATACCGCTCTACACGCTTGACAGCTCCTACATGCTGGATGAAAAAACCGGCTATATACGCGTTAACCGCTTCGCCGCAACCACGCACCAGGAATTCACCGAGGCGATGACCGACCTCCGGCGGGAGAATATGGAGCGGCTGATCCTCGACCTCAGAGGAAACCCCGGCGGCTATCTGGAGCAGGCCGTGAGAATGACCAACGACTTTTTCCCCAGAGGCACCCGTCTTGTGGCAACACAAAGTCGCCACTCGCGCTTCACTTCGGAGTACCGGGCCCGCTACAACGGCCCATACCGCGATATTCCGCTCATCGTACTGGTGGATGAAGGGTCGGCATCCGGAAGTGAAATCGTCAGCGGCGCTATTCAGGACCACGACCGCGGGCTGGTCGTAGGGCGACGAACCTTCGGCAAAGGACTGGTTCAACAGCAGTACGAACTCCCCGACAAAAGTAACATCCGTATTACCATCTCGCGATATCTCACGCCGAGCGGACGGGAAATTCAGAAACCCTACAAGGATGGCCGCGAGCAGTATGCCTATGAAATCTATGCGCGGGACCGTCAGGACGCCAGTGGAGATGTCAGCAAATTCATCCAGAATGTCCCCGATTCGCTGCGGTACACAACCTCGGCCGGCCGTGAAGTGTTTGGCGGCGGCGGAGTGGTGCCGGACCATATCGTCGATCTCGAGCCCACCAACGAGCTGTTTGTGCTGATGCGGCGGAACAACGTCGGTTCGACTTTCGTCCGCGAATACATCGACCGTAAAGGCGAGTCTTTCCGGGACGAATGGCTGGAGCGCTTTGACGATTACCGAAGTGATTTCAGCTGGTCGGAGAGCAACCGGAACGAGTTCGTCAGCCGGCTTGAAAGCAAGGGACTGGTGGTTGCGGATACCGTCACGGCCGCCCGCATGGAGGATGACAAGCTCTACCTGAACCAGGAACTGCTGAAGGAGCAGCTTACCATACCCCTGGGTTTCATGAAAGCGGATCTTTCCCGCCAGGTCTGGGGAAATGAGTATTTCTATCCCGTGATCAATGACGAGGTGGATGATATGGTGCGCATCGCCCTGACACTCTGGCCAGAAGTTCAGGAACTCAGGGTTATGCGTGAAAGCATCGAGGAGCGCTGGTAGCCGGCCGAATCCATCCGTTTTTAGGGGCTCTGTTCCCCTCACCGGCATTCCAGCAACGCCAGCAGAGCACAGACCGCCGTCTCCGCGCGCAGACGGGCACTGCCAAGGCTCACTTCTCCCGCCCCGGCGGTAACCGCGTCAGCTATCTCCTCTTCGGAGAAACCACCCTCGGGACCCACCAGCAGCAACGACGGAGCATCATTACTCCTTCCTGCGGATGGATCCTGCAGCCCGGACTCCTCGCTTGACAGATGAGCCATTAGCACCTGCCGGCCGGGGCCGTAATCCAAAAGTACCGATTTGAAATCATCACGCTCCTCCCACGCCGGAAGGTGGCAGCGGCGACTCTGTTTCATGGCCGAAAGGATGGTTGCGGCAACCCGTGACGGACGAATTCCTGTTTTTTCGGCATGGTCGGAGTGAACCAGTACGATACGCGATGCCCCGAGTTCCACCGCTTTTTCGATAGCAAACTCCAGCCGGTCGCGCTGTTTGATGACTCCCATGGCAAGAATCCGGTCCGGTCCGGGCGGTATCGCCACCCGCGAAATCACCTCTCCGGTCACGGACTTCCTGTCGGCATGTGTCAGCCTTACCTCCAGCAGGTTTCCCGTGCCATCGGTTACCTGCACGAGATCCCCGGCCCGTTTTCTGAGCACCCGGACCATGTGATGCGCCTCCTCCTCCGGAAACACGATGTGGTCAGACCGACTCTGCTCCGGGGGCACATAAAACAGAAAATGTGAATCCATAGGTAAAATCTCCCGGTGTCATTCCCGGAAATGCTTCCCAAGCTTCAGTGACTGGCCCTGATAATTGCTTTTCAGATCCTGTCCGTAGAGATCATCCGGCAGTACGGTATTCGGCTCAAACACCATCCGAAAAAACGTCTGGCCGTCCTCAACGAGGAACGGAACGTCGTGAGAGCGCACTTCCAGTACCGCCTTGGCTCCGCCCTGGTCGACATCCCCCCCGAACCCGCTGTCGAAAAAGCCGGCGTAGTGGGTACGCAGTTCGCCGGAACCGGTATCGTAGGGAACCATTTCCGCGGCGAGATGGCGCGGGATACGGCAACGCTCCCTGGAGGCAAAAATGTAGAACGCCTCCGGTTCCAGGATCATGTAATCGTCCTTGCGGGCATAAATGGGGTCCCAAAATTCCCGGACGCCGTAACAGCCGGTTCTATCAAGATCGATAAGGTCGCGGTGCTTTTTGGCCTTGTACCCGACGATATCTCCCTCCTTTCCCTGGAGGCTGACCCTCATGAAAAGTCCGTCGCGGACATTCAGGTCATCCACCGGCAGCGCTATACCCTCTTCGTTAAACAGGATCGGGTCCTTGATATGGGTGTGCAGAATATCCTGGTCGCTTAGCATTGCCTGGCCATGTCGAATCCGCAGCTGATTGAGCCGCTGACCGGTTTTAACCCGCACCGGGAATGATTTCGGAACAACTTCCAGGTAGAGCTCGCCCCGGTATCCGCCCATGATTTCCTCAAAGCGATGCGAATAGTCGGTGATCAGCCGGGTGAAGATGTCGAGCCGTCCGGTGCTGCTTTTGGGATTGGCCTTGGCGGTAAGCGGCACTTCGGTGGAGAGCGTGCCCATCGATCCGCCGTCGAACAGGCCGGGCGGCGGAAGCTCAAGAGTTTCCAGCAGCGGAATCAGATAGGCGCAATTCTGTTCCAGCACCGCCCCGTCCCGGATGTCCAGGGTATGCTGGGTGAGGCGTTCCATTTTGCTTTGCACCGTCTCGTTTTCCGGCAGAAAGCTGCATCTGACACGGTAGGCGGTGGTGCCCAACCGCAAATCCAGGGAGTTGGGCTGAAACTGATCCTTCCGGATGGGATAGTCCGGGTGTGACCGTATGATCCCCAGGTCGCACAATTTCCTCAGATGCTGAATGGGCAGGATGCCGCGGGTGCGGATGGAGAGTGAGCCGGACATGTTACCCGGTTTATCGGCGGCTGTTTTGCTCATTTCGGATCCACCCCGGCCAGTTCATGGATGATCTTCCACTCCTGCTCGGTCACCGGCTGAATGGAAAGTCTGCTTCCCTTGCGAATGACCATCATATCCTCCAGGCCCGGTGTCTCCTTGATCTGCTCGCGGGTTACCGGCGGATCGAATTTCGCCGTGAACTGCACATCCACCAGAATCCACCGGGGGTTGTCTTTCGAGCTTTTCGGGTCGAAGTATTTGGAGCCGGGGTCAAACTGGGATGGATCGGGATAAGGTTCGCCGGCAACATTCATCGTACCGACAACCGCCAGCGGTTTCGCTCTCGAATGGTAGAACAGTACTCCGTCACCCACTTTCATCTCATCCCGCATGAAGTTCCTTGCCTGGTAGTTACGGATTCCCTCCCAATAGGTGGTGCCGTTTTCCCGGCTGATCAGGTCGTCGATGCTGAATTCGTAGGGTTCCGACTTCATCAGCCAATAATTTCTCGCCATGGTCTCCTTCGTTTTAATCTGTGTGTTACGTTCGTGCCGCCTGGCTCAAGAATAGCGGTTGATGTACCAGGCAACGGTTTGCCGAAGCTGGTCTTCAAAATTCATTTTGGGCTTCCAGCCAAGTTCCCCGGATATTTTGGACGGATCGATGGCGTAGCGCAGATCGTGTCCCGCCCGGTCGGTTACAAAGCTGATGAGGTTGTTGTAATCGCCATCGGGGCCTTCGCCTTTCTCCTCATTCAGAAGGTTGCAGAGGAGCCGCACCAGGTCGATGTTCTTCCACTCGTTATGCCCGCCGATGATGTAGGTCTCCCCGGTCCTTCCGCGCTCAAACACATCCAGGATGGCGCTGCAATGATCATCCACATAGAGCCAGTCACGCACATTTTCCCCTTTGCCGTAGACCGGAATCGGCTCGTGCGCCAGCGCTTTCCGGATAACGGTGGGAATCAGCTTTTCGTCGTGCTGATGCGGACCGAAATTGTTTGAGCAGTTGGTGGTAACGACATTCATGCCGAAGGTTTTGTGATACGACCGCACCAGGAAGTCGCTTCCCGCTTTGGTGGCCGAGTAGGGAGAGTTCGGCGCGTAGGGTGTTTTTTCGGTGAATACCCCATCCCGGCCCAGCGATCCGTACACTTCGTCGGTGGATACATGCAGGAACCGTTTGGTGGCGAAGGTGTCGGGATCCTTGAGCCAGAACTGCCGGCACTCCTCCAGCAGGTTGAAGGTACCGACCACATTGGACATCACAAACGGTTCGGGTCCCTTGATGGAGTTGTCCACATGGGATTCGGCCGCCAGATGCATCACCGCGTCGGGACGAAATTCCCGGACAACTTTGCTGACGGTGCTGCGATCGACCAGGTCGGCCTGGACAAACCGGTAGGCCGGATTGCCCTCCACCGGTTTGAGGTACTCCGGATCGGATGCGTACGTCAGCTTGTCCAGGTTCAGGATTTCAAAATCATTCTGCTGCGAGAGCAGGAACAAAATCAGGTTTGAGCCGATAAAGCCGGCACCGCCGGTCACAATTAGTTTCATAGTAACGGATTTTTCAGGGTAAGGGGCCGTACATCCGGGGATAATCTCGGAAAGAACACGCCGGAAGCACAAATGGGCTATCTGTTGCCGGGAGCCGTTTAGTGCACATCCTGCCGACCGGTGACATCACCCCCCGAAATCATCGGACTTGAGTTCAGAAAGAAACGGAAGTTTTTGATCTTTTGCAGATAAAATGGGCGTCGAAGAGGGCCATTCGATTCCGATTTCCGGATCGTTCCAGCGAATGCCCCGTTCCCCTTCAGGGTGATAGTAATCGCTGCATTTGTAGAGGAAAGTCGCTTCCGCGGAGAGTACAAAAAAACCGTGTGCGAAACCCTCGGGGATGTAGAGCATCTCCTTGTTGGCTTCGGAGAGACGGCAGCTTACGTGCCTCCCGAATGTCGGGGAATTCCGGCGCACATCCACCGCTACATCCAGGATTTCGCCGGAGGTGACCATCACCAGTTTGGCCTGGGGCCGCTCTGCCTGGTAATGGAGCCCGCGCAAGGTACCCTGCACCGACCGCGATATGTTGTCCTGTATAAAACGCTTGTCAATTCCCGCTTGCTCAAACAATTCCTGTCGATATGTCTCTGCAAAAAAACCGCGGCGATCCTTGAAAATTTTGGGCCTGACCAGCACCACTTCTTCCAGTTCTGTGGGAACAAACTCCATTGCTGCTATTCTGTTAATTCGTTAATTATTTCGAAACCGGATTTCAGTCCGGCAGGTCCCGCATGAATTCCGCCAGCTCTTCCTGCCAGGGCAAAATACGTGATCCTTTTACTTCCGCCAATCTTTTGATGCACAATCGTGACCATTCCGGCCTGGCGGCTTTGGTCGGGTACTCCGAGGTCGGAATGGGGATCACCGAAACCGGGCCATGGTTCCGGTCGGTACCGTTTCCCCGGCTTCTGTGCTTTTCGAAGACGGCTTTGGCGAAATCGTACCATGTTGTCTCTCCCGCAGATGAAATGTGCCAGGTTCCCCGCTGTTCCGCTTCGATCAGAGCCATGGTATTGAGGACGGCGGGCCGGGTAAAGGTGGGACACCCGTGCTGGTCGTTGACTACGTTTATCTGTTTTTTTTCGCGAGCCAGTCTCAGCATGGTATGGATGAAATTATTGCCGTAATGGCCGCACAGCCAGGAAACCCGAACGATGAGATGCGGGCACCTTTCTTGCTGAATCGCCTTTTCCCCCATCCACTTGGTTTCACCGTACCTGTTCACGGGATGTGGCTCGGCGGCTTCCGGATACCCTTCAGGGTAGGCGGCGCGGTCTTCCAGCTTCCCGGCAAAAACATAATCCGTGGAGTAATGGACCAGCAGTGTGCCGTGGTCCGCGCATAGCCGGGCCAGATTGCCGGCAGCCACCGAATTGACCTTGCCGGCGGTAACCGCGTCCTCTTCGGCCTGGTCGACCGCCGTGTATGCCGCCGCATTGATTACAATATCCGGACGAAATTTCGCGATCACACCGCGCACCTCATCGGGACGGGTGATGTCCACCTCCTTGCGGGTACATGCTTTGTACGCATAGCCGTGGGTTTTGAGATACCGGGCCCATTCCGCGCCAAGCTGACCACCCGCGCCAAGGAGCAGCCAGCGCTGATTTTCAGGTGTCATCGGGTCCATATCCTGATTCGGGTTTGATTTAGGTTAGTTTTTGCGGTTAGCGGATGTAAAACAAAGGCTCTGTTTGCCGGCGGATCGTGCCGGCGACTCTGTCCTCTTCAGCGAGATCGTTCGCTTCAGCGTTTCCGTCTGTTTCAGCAAAACCGGCTGCTTCAGGGAATGCATTCTGCTGATCGATTACGGCTGTTTCAGCATAATAGGACATTCCCGCCAATTGCTAAAGGATGGCTTTCTGCTTCCGGGAGCAACAGCTGCAAGGAAACACCCTCTTATTGCGGCACAGCCCTGGCAACAAGTATCACCAATGATCCCGTATAATCTCTGGTAGCAATAAGATGGGCGTCATCGCCCATGCGGCACTGAAGTTTTTTGTAGAGCTGATCGACGGTCAGGGGAAAACCGCGCCGGTGAATATGTACGCAGCGCATGCCCATACCGGACAACCATTTATTGACTTGCTTCGGCTTGTACGGAAGTATTGCATCGACCCTGTACGTGCGTCCGGGAAAATCTTCGATTGTCCTGTTGCCGGTTAGATAACCGATCTCCGGATGTACTCGACGCAGGCCAAACCGTCCGGAGAGCGCATCAATCAGGCGCATTTTAAATAATGCCGGATCCGCTTCAAAAAGATATGTGCCGACAGCATCGACCTCGGGGGCGGGCGTGCCGGTTTGCTCCCCGGCCAGGCGAAACCGCACGGTACCATCTCTGTGAAGCAATACCGACTCAAATATAACAGCGGAACGGGCGGGCCGCGCCGGGTTGCAGTCAGCCAGCAGCTCCTTGACCTCACCATCGACCGAAATGGCCATCAGGCGCTCCGCATCAGGGAGCAACCGTGCTGTTTCGGCCGGATCCACCATCGGTGACAGCTTAATCAGGTAGCGGTCAGCTGAAGAGCGAAGCAGATCCAGGTGATCCAGCACCGGTGGATCGCTCTCCTGCAGAGCATACACACGTCGGCCGGAAAATCGGCGGGACGGATCGACGTAGATCAGCGAGCCTGTTCGAGGAACTTCCGGAGTGCCGGTGGTTTTTCCGATGGCTGCTGTGGATGGGGCCGAACCGTGTTCCGAACCCTGGCCGGCAAATGTGTGTGCATGGGTTTCAAGCCACCTGATCGCATCCCCACTGAAATATTTGATGCGGTCTGTCAGTTCCTGCAAGCGGTGATTATGCCGCGCCAGGCCGGCCAGCACGGTATTGCGCTCACAGTAAAATACGCGGGCACCCGCCGATGCCCATGCTGCGGAATCGATTCCGAGTCCGCCGGTAAGATCGGTCACCACGGCGGCGGGCCACTCCGAGGCCCTGAAAACGGCAGCGGCGAACCCGGATGACTGTTCAAGCGCCTCGCGGGTGTAGATCATTCCCGGTCGGTGAAACGCTCCGAGTTTTGATTCTGCCCTGGGGTAGCAATGCAGCTGGTCGGCGATCTCCCGGGCGGGGAAGTCTCCATTGTCACGAAAACGCAGCGCAAAGTCCGCCGGATCCGCATCCTGATGCTCCTCCAGCACTTCAAGCCAGTTCCTGCAAGCAATCAGCGGATGCGTTTCGGATGCCGGAGAATCAGGCATGGGGTACGGTTGGGTTGTTGTCAGTTATTCGCGGGCAGCAGCCGGTGAATAACACCCGGGTGCTCCACGGCGATATAAAGATAACCATCCGGGGCGAGACGTACATCACGAACCCTTCCAATTCCATCCAGCAGTTCTTCCTGTTCAATCACCTCTTCTCCGTCAAGCACCACCCGGTGGAGATACCTGGGAGCCAGGGTGCCGACCATGATGTCGCCCTGCCATCCGGGATACCGGTTGCCGGTTACAAATGCCATTCCGGACGGGGCGATGGAGGGCGTCCAGTGCAGAAGCGGCTGCTCCATACCATCTCTGGCGGTATCCGGTGTGATGATAGATCCGTCGTAATTGGTTCCGTGCGTGATTTCTGGCCAGCCGTAATTGAGTCCGGCCCCGATGATGTTGATTTCATCGCCGCCACGCGGACCGTGTTTGTGTGACCAGATTTCGCGGGTTTCCGGATGGATCGCCATCCCCTGGATATTTCGCAGGCCGTACGCGTAGATCTCCGGAAGCGCCCCGGGCTCATCAACAAACGGGTTATCGGACGGGACCGAGCCGTCGTCGTGCAGCCGGATGACCACAGCGGTGTGCGAATCCAGCTCCTGCGAGGACTCCATCACGCCCCGGTCACCAATGGAGAAATAGACATATCCGTCGTCGTCAAAAGCGATCCGGCTGCCGAAATGTTGCCCGGTATGATAGCCAGGGGTGCCGGTGAACAACTCCTGGAAATCAATGGCCCGGTTATCCTCAAGCCGGAATCGTGCCAGAGCGGTATTGGCTCCGCCTTGCGGCAGCGTCCGGGAATAGGTGACATAAATCCAGCCGTTCTCGTCATAATCGGGATGCAGAAGGATGTCGAGCATGCCGCCCTGTCCGCTGGCATACACCTCGGGGGTTCCTTCGATCGGTTCGGAACGGCGTTCCCCATTCTCAATGACATAAATTTCACCCGACCGCTCGGTTACGAGCACTTCTCCGTCGGGCAGGAATGCCATCGCCCAGGGAACCGAAAACCCTTCGGCGACGGTCTGAACATGAAAGCGCTGATCGCGGGACTCGACAACGTCCGGAGTCTCATCCGGCATCGGGAAATAAAACGTATCGCCTACCAGCGGATCCTCGTCTTCTATTCCCGAGTCAGACGCACATGCCTGCATTGTTAACGCTGAAAGGATGAGCAATGGAAGTAGCTTTTTCATAAGAAACTGCTTTTAGTGACGGGCCACACGGTGCAATCCCGCGTTTGCCCAATACAATTATTATTCGTAACTGATGGAAATAACTATTATTTTAAAGCATATTTATATTGAATTTGCAACAATAAACAAGGCAGTATCATTTCGATCGTTAATTATTGTTGTTTGAATTGGCAAGACCTGTTTTTATATGACACTTTTGCACACGTTCCACATACCGGTCATGGGAACCGGGCACTCAATCGACACTCCCATACGCGTAGCCCCTTTTGGAATTGATTCGGTTATCTCCGTTGTTGACGACCTTCTGGTTGAGCGCATCCGGAAATACTATGCCGGAGAATTTGACCTCCCTTTTGAAAGCATCCCCCGCAACGCCGAAGACGGGCGCGCACGACGTATCACCGCCTATCTGAACACAGTAGAAGAGGTGGTTCGCAAGAAGTTTGATGACATCTGCAGTCAGCCCTTCTTTTCGGATAACGACAAGGCCCGTTTCTTCGAAATGCTTCCGGACACATCCACCCTGAAAAACGGATGGCAGCAATTGATGGACATGGCCCCGTCGTTTGAACGCGAGGAGCTTGAGAAAAAGCTCACGCAAAGGATGAAACCCGGTTCCATCGATGTAAACATTATGGCCAAGGTGGATCGGCTCCTCAACAACGACGAGGGCAAGCCGCTCAGCAATGAATTCAGTGATGCCAATGCGGCATTTCGAGGTTTCGCGCGCAGCAATCTGCGTGCGTCCGTTATCCTGTCGGCCGGTTTCAATCCCCGTCTGTACAACTACATGTCCGAGTTCCGGGATTTCTATCGCGACGCCACCGGCGACTTGAAGAAACGCATTGTGCTGAAGGTCAGCGACTTCCGCTCAGCGCTTATACAGGGCAAGTTTCTGGCCAAGAAAGGATTGGAGATCTCGGAGTTCCGGATTGAGTCGGGTCTGAATTGCGGCGGACACGCGTTTGCATCCGAAGGCCAGCTGCTTCCGGTCATACTGCGTGAATTCCGGGACAAGAAAGACCAGCTGAACAAGACCTTCCAGCCGATGATCCGGTCGTTTTATGATAATATGGGCTGGGAGTATCCCGAGTCAGCCGCCGCCGAAGAGCCGCTGGTAACGGTTCAGGGAGGCATCGGCACCCATGGCGAGACGCGCCGCCTGATGGAGCAATACGGCATGGACAAAACCGGCTGGGCCACTCCGTTTCTGCTGGTACCGGAAGCGACTCCGGTGGACGGCCCCACACGTGAGCTGCTGCGCGATGCCGGAGAAGAGGATTTGTACCTGAGCGGGGTATCGCCGCTGGGCATTCCGTTCAACAATGTGCGCAATACCGGATCGGAAACCTGGACCAAAAACAGGGCGCAAACCGACAAACCCGGCTCACCGTGCCCGAAAGGATTCCTGCAGTTCAACACCGAGTTCACCGAGAACCCGATCTGCACGGCTTCGAGTCAGTATCAGCTGCTTAAAATTGATGAGATCAACCGGTCCGAGCTGGATGATGGCGAGAAAGAGAGCAAGCGCAACGCCGTACTGGAAAAGACCTGCCTGTGTGATCACCTGGGCAACGGAGCCCTGATCTCGCTGGGCATATTGAAGGAGCACCGCGGTCCGCAGGCGGTGTGCCCGGGTCCCAATCTGGCGTGGTTCAACCGGTTCTACTCGCTGCGCGAGATGATCGACCACATCTACGGGCGGGGCAAATCACTTGTTCCCGAAGAGCGGCCCCACATGTTCGCCAAGGAGATGTCGATGTACGTCGACTATGTCGGTGAACAGCTTCGGCAGCTCGATTTCTCGGATGCAAAGGCCGTCAAAAAGATCAAAACCCTCCGTGACAACCTGGTGGACAGCATGGTGTACTGCCGTGAACTGGCTTCTGGCGAACGGTACGGGGATGAAAATCTGATGTCGCTGATGGAGGCCGCCGACCGGGAGGAAAAACGCCTGCATCAACTGTTTGAAGCGGAGCCGGTTTTTGCCTGAGACAACCTGCGGATCCGGGCTGCACAGGCTACACTGCTTTTAGTTAAGTGATTGACAGACAGCCAGACCGTTGACCGGGGGTATCAGCCCTTGTAATCGCGAAGGGCACGGTGGATCTGGCGGGTGGCCTGCCGGATCCGGTGGATGTTCTCCACCAGACTCATTCGAACGTACCCTTCGCCCGCTTCACCGAATCCGGTTCCGGGCGTTACCAGCACTTCGGCTTCATCGAGCAGCCACTCTGCAAAACGGTAGGAGCCCATTTTCCGGAAGGCTTCCGGTATCTGGGCCCAGACAAACATGGCGCCCCGCTGAAGCGGAACATCCCATCCCGCCCTGGCAAGACCTTCGATCATGGCGTCGCGCCGAAGCTCGTACTTGTGGGCCAGTTCCCGCACCTCCGACTGGTCTTTTTTCAGAGACACGATAGCCGCCACCTGGATTGGAGTAAACATGCCATAATCGAAAAAAGCCTTTATACGCGATAGCATTGCGATGATTTCGGCATTGCCGAGGCAAAAACCCACACGCCACCCGGCCATGTTATAGGACTTGCTCATGGTAAAGAACTCCACGGCAATATCGCGTGCGCCGGGAACCTGCATGACGCTGGGCGCCTTGTAATCACCGAATGTGATGTCCTTGTAGGCAAAATCATGGATCAGGATAACCGACTCAGCCCGGCACCAGGCGACCATCTTCTCGAAAAAGGGCAATTCAACCGTGATTCCCGTAGGGTTGTGGGGATAGTTCAGATAGAGAACCTTGGGACGCTCATCCAGCTTTTCCAGAGACCGGATAAGCTCATCGGCGTCATTGGTCACCGGAATATTGATAACCCTGGCCCCGGCGATCACCGCGCTCCACATATGCACCGGGAAATAGGGCTCCGGTACCACACAGGTATCACCGGCACCCAGCAGCGCCAGCGACAGGTGCGATAATCCCTCCTTGCTGCCGATGGTGGAGATGATTTCGGTTTCGGCGTCCAGATCGACATTGTACCAACTTTTGTAGTGGGTAGCCACCGCTCTAAGCAGATGAGGGATGCCGGTAGCGCGGGAATAGCGGTGCGACTTGTCATCCTCAAGGACCTCCCTGATTTTTTCCACCGCGTCGCGCGATGCGGGCATATCGGGGTTCCCCATGCCGAAGTCGATAATATCAACCCCCTCGGATCGCCGTTTCTGTTTCTCGGCATTCAGGCGGCCGAAGACATATTCCGGCAACTGACGCATCCGGTCGGCCGGTTTAATTACGGGTTTTTTATCCGTCATCATTCGGAATTAGCTGTATGTTTCTCTGGTAGTCAATTGCGCAATATACAAATAAGCTGGTTCTATGTGGACGGGAAAACCGGTACCTATCCATATTGAATAAACCGGTTTCGGTCGGCGCGTGCCGTTATCCTGTTCGTCCCGGCAATATGCCGCCCACCTGCAACTTATCGACGGTTTACCGAAGCGAGTCTTCCAGAGCCAGCGACGCGTCGCTCTTCTCATCCCTGTACTTGATAATCAGGGCGCAGCTCATTTGAAATCCGGACTCCCGGGCCCATGACAGACGTTCTGAAACCGGCCGGGTACCCGAAACCACCACGGCCCGCTCGGGAATGGGCTCCCCTCGCTCCAGAACTCTTTCATTGACACAATCGTACACCGGAACACCCTGTGACAGGACCACCCCCGGAGCGATAACCGCTCCTTTCAAAACCTGAACCCCTTCAACCAGAACCGCGCCGGCACCGACAAATGCACCGTCCTCCACAATTACCGGCGACTGATTCACCGGCTCCAGAACTCCGCCAATCTGTACGCCCGCCGACAAATGCACCTTCTTGCCGATCTGCGCACAGGATCCGACCAGCACATGGGAGTCGATCATAGTTCCTTCATCCACATACGCTCCGATATTCACGTAGGATGGCGGCATGATGATGACCCCGGAGGCAACGTACGAACCGGTGCGCACCGAGGTACCGCCGGGAACCACCCTTACATTTCTGTCCAGGGTGAATTTCTGCGGAAGCAGATTGTGCTTGTCGACAAACGCTTCATGTTCCACCATCTCTCCGGCCTTGAACGCCGAAAGAATTGCCTGCTTTACTTCGGTGTTTGCCTTCCAGGTGCCGTTTTCCTTGTTCGCGCTGCGAACCGTTCCTTTTTCCAGTTCCTGAAGAGTCGTTTTCCAGTCACTCATACACGTTGTTTTCTTTAAGATTTAGATTTCAGTTCACCATCCCGGTGTGTGGCTCCGCAAGTCCGATATACGCCCGGATCACACAGGAGCTGTGACAGCCGCTTCCGGCTGGAACCGGGGATTTACAATTTGTTGATTGCCGGCAATTGAAGCGATTGTCGATCAGCTTACCGAAAGACCGGCATGACTTCTTTTTCCATGCCACTCACGAACCTCTTCGGAGAGTCTGATGAGCCTGTCCAGGGAGTTCATGTCATCGGCATGCAGCGGAAGCTTCACATTGGGGGTTCGGATACGCCCTTCCCTGTGCATAACGGCCTTGGCAGGAACCGGGTTGGGAGCTACGAACAGCTCATTGCTGGTACGTTTCCAGAACGTTCGGTCTTCTTCCGACAATTCGCCTGCAAGGGCCATTTCGGAATAGAGCCTTGTAGCTGCGGGCCAGACATTTCCCGCCACCGATACCACACCGCAGGCGCCATGCGGGGCAAAATCAGGAAGCATGAGGTCATCACCGCTGTAAAGCTGCACATCACCGCAAACCGCTTTGTATTCGCGAAAATCATCCACCGACCCGCTGGCCTCCTTGATCGCCCAGAAATTCTTGTGCGTATGAAGCCGGGACACCGCGTCCAGATGCAGCGCGATACCGGTGCGTTTTGGAATATTGTAGAGCATCACCGGCCGTGTAACCAGATCCAGCAGTGTTTTAAACCAGTGATACTGCCCCTCCGGACCCGGTTTTGAGTATATCGGGGTTACCATCAGATAGGCATCCACCTTTTGTGATTCCAGAAAATAGAGCCACGAGGCCACGCCGGGCAGATGATGTCCGCCCACTCCGACCATGATCGGTATGTCCAGTTTCAGCGATACGGTATATCGAACAATGAGTTTACGCTCTTCCTCATCCAGGTTCAGGGATTCTCCGGTACTGCCGAGGATCAGAACGCCGTTTCCGGCCTCTTCCTGTTCACGCAGGAGTCTTTGAAGGCCTTCAAGGTCAGGGCGCCCCGAATCGGTAAGAGGTGTAATCAGGGCGGTCCAGAGCGGGTTGTTCAAACGGTTATTCACGTGCTTCATTGATTTGCTGTTTAGGAGGAAAAATTCGATTGCCCGGCGGCGGGGCCGGTACGCTTCCAAAGTTTGTCGAGGGCGATCTGCTGGATATCGTACAGTCCGGGCGCCATTTCGTGGCGATCGGCAAGAACCTGCCGGGCGGTCCAGAGCGCGCCTGAGGCAAATATGCTTCGGTTACGGGCCGAGTGTTCCACCGTGATCTCTTCAAAAGGGGTTGAAAGGGTAAGCGAATGTTCGCCGACAACGTCTCCGGTCCGTTCCGAGGTAACCTCTACCGGCTTGGCCAGCCATTCTTTCCAGGCCAGTGCGGTTCCGCTGGGGGCGTCTTTCTTTCGGGTGTGATGGACTTCGTGGATGGCGTATGACCACTCATCGTACAGGGAATCGGCCATGCTCAGGATGCGGATAAGCTCGTGCATGATATTCATGCCCAGGCTGAAATTGTTGGCATGGACCCAGATCAGGCCCTGTTCCCCGAGTTTCTCCGAGAATGCTTGCCGGCCACCCGGCCAGGCGAAACCGGTAGAGCCGGTTACAACGGGAATTTTGGCGGCAAGCAGTTCCGGAATAGCTGCTACAAATGGGTCTCCGGGAAGAAAACAGATGGCAATATCGTGTCCGGCAAGTTTCGATGCTTCGGGCGGGTTGTCAATATCATAGACCGTGACCTGGATTTCCTTTTTTCCATGGGCCAGCTTCAGTACTTCGCCACCGGTCCGTCCGGCGCCGACCAAAGCGATGTTCATCTGCATGATTACAATTGCATTTCAGATTCAGGCGGAGCAGCCGGGAAAAAGATTACGCACAGGCCGCAAGGTTTCACTGCAGGCAGCAGAACTCATCCGGTTGATCCGCCGATTACAAACGATACAAGAGAGGGGCCACTTGGAAAATCGGCTGCTCGACAAGAAGGGCAAAAGAAGTGGTTCGCTGCATGCCGGCGAATTCACTCCCAAAGCACTCCACGATCAGCATTTGAATACACTTCGTGACAGTCCCGGGGATTCAGCCCACGGTCCCAACACACCGGAAGGCCACTCTCCCGGGATGTTTCGGCAAATGCCCCCTGGCCATCGGTCACTGGCAAAAACTGGCGCCTTGCGATAGTTACCTGGCATCTGCTCCTCTTCAGGTTTTTGATAAACTTAGCAAGAATTGCCGTCAACTCAAAACAAAAAACGCTTGTGTCACTACCAAAAATGGTTATTATAAAGCAGGTTACCTTGACGATAAGAATGGCAATTACCACTCGTTACCCGCAGTCGAATACAAGATGGAGCGGGTGGACGGCATGAATTTCGGAAGCCCGTTATACTTTCAAATAAAGAGCAGGAACCCGGGACCTCCTCGCGCTGAAACGGACCCGCAATTGCAGATACTGTTCAGATGAACATTGCAGAAACCAGAAAACTGAAGGATTTTATCGAAACAAAGCGGGCTGTTCTGCTGACCGACCTTTTATTCGATCTGCAGCAAGAGTCGCCCGGTTTCGATTGGGATAATTATCTCTCCTTCTACATGGGCCACCTAAACGAGTCGCTTTCTTCCAATAACACGGCTGTTTTTTCAAAATTCCTGAGCTGGTCGCGATCGGTCGGCCGGCACCATTCCATCAAGGCACTGGAAGCAGACACCATCACGAAGAAGCTTGCCGCACTTTCGGGCAGACATCTTCCCCGTGAATGGCAGGAGGAGTTTATCCGTTTTCTGGAAGAGAGCCGGTTCAGGTCGGAAAAAGCGGAGCCGGAGGCACAGTCGTTTCTGGAGGTCGATTCCGGGCTGGAATCGCTCGCTTCGGAGTATTTTGAAACCCTGATCAGCGGTGACCGAAACAAGGCCTCAAAACTGGTGATGGATGCTGTTGCCGGAGGGGTACCCGTCAAAGACATCTATCTGAAGGTCTTCCAGCCGGGATTGTGGGAGCTTGGACGACTTTGGCAAATGAACCGGATTTCGGTTGGTCAGGAGCATTTTTTTACTGCGGCCACCCAGATGATCATCTCCAGATTATATCCGAAAATATTCAGCACCGAGAGAAACGGAAAGCGGATGATGGCTACAGCAGTGGGTGGAGAACTGCACGAAATCGGCATCCGTATGGTCTCCGATTTTTTCGAGATGGATGGATGGGACACCTACTATATCGGTGCCAACTGTCCGGCCGATGAATTGCTCGAAGAGCTTCAGAAACAGAGACCCGACCTTCTGGGCGTTTCCGTTACCCTGGGTTCGCATATTGGAACGGCCCATAATCTCATCCGGCAGATTCGTGATGTTCCGGAGCTAAGCGGACTAAAAATCCTGATTGGTGGCCGTGCTTCCCTGGACCACCCGGATCTTTTTTCCAACATGGAGGCCGACGGATTTGCCCTCGATGCGGAAAGTGCGGTTACCACGGCAAACGAGGTCACGGGATCATGAAAGAAAGCGACAAAAATAAATCACAGAAAAAAATAAAAACAGTGGGAACCGGACGTATTCGCCTCACAGACGATCCGTATTACAACAAAATCGCTCACCTGAACAATGAGCTGGCCAACATTCAGCGCAGCCTTGCCAAGAGCCGATTCGAGCTGGAAGAGAAAAACAAAAAGCTCGAAGAACAGCATGAAGAATTGTCCCACCTCAACCATCTGAAGAATGAAATGTTGGGCATGGCGGCACATGACCTGAGAAATCCGCTGTCCACCATCATGGCACTCAGTGAGCTGCTTCTCGAGGACGATGCCGATGAGTTGAATGAGTCGCAGAAAGAGTTCATCGGGGAAATACGCACCTCCAGTGCATTCATGCTCAAGCTGGTCAACGATATGCTTGACCTTTCGCAAATAGAATCGGGCTCCATCAACATGGAGCTGCAAACCGTTGATCTTGAGAAGATGCTGAAGCGTTCCGTGAAACTGCACAACATGATGTCCGCACGAAAAAAAATCAGAATCGGCTTCACCAACACCATTTCACCGGAAATTGACGGGAACACCAATGGAACTGCCTTGTTGATTCAGGCAGATCCCGGAAAGCTGGAGCAGGCAATCAACAATCTCCTGGGGAATGCCATCAAGTTTTCACCGGAAGATACTGCCATTGAAGTACAAACCGAGCAATGTGCGACACCGGGCAGCCATGCCGACGGTCGAAATTATGATGCCGGTGACATTCTGATCCATATACGGGACAAGGGACCGGGGATATCACCCGACAACCAAAAAAAGCTGTTCAAACCTTTTACCCGGATAGCAACCGAATCCGGTCACTCTGGCAAAGGTACCGGGCTGGGCCTGGCTATCACCCGCCGTATCATAGATGCACACGGATGGAGTATTCATCTGGATAGTGAGGTCGGCCGGGGTTCGGTGTTCACGATCCGGATACCGGTTCAAAAGCGGGTGCAATCACATTCGCGATGATGATGCGTCAGGAGCATGACACTCCCGGAGATCTGGTCAAGACCTCGTCCGGCGGCCTGGCGCTGATGTCGCTTGCCTCGCTTGTGGTCTATGCCGGCCTTGCCTGGGTACTCGTCCGTTTTTTTCATGATGCACCGCCCGCCGCTATGTTTCAGCATGGATTTCCATGGCCGGTTCAGCTTGTCGTTGGCGCGACACTCGGAGTTCTTGCGGCATTGGTTATCTCCCGGATCATGTTCCGGACAGCGTTTTCTTCCATTCTGAAGGATTACGCCATCGTGCAAATGCTTTCCGAAATGCGCCTTTCGCGTTTTGACCGACTTCAGATATCTCTGTTTGCGGGTGCGGGAGAAGAGTTGCTGTTTCGCGGCGCCATCCAGCCGTTGCTCGGCATCTGGGTCACCTCGTTCCTTTTTGTTGCCCTGCACGGATACTTCCGGTTCCACTCCATCCGGCATGTGCTTTTCGGTGTGATTTTCTTTGCCCTGAGTGTGGGGCTTGGCTGGCTGTTTCAGTGGGCCGGACTCCTTGCGGCCATGGCTGCCCACGCCGCTTACGATTATGTGATGCTTGTTTCCGGTGAGCGGTATTCTTTTGGCCGGGACCGTGAGGATGTCTCCCCGGCAGAGCCCGTATCCTGAAAATCTTTTTGCGGCAAAGTGAAACCGCGGGTCGAAGCCTGTACCAGCAAAAGACCGTGTTCCGGGTTCGGTTACTGCTCCAGGTTTGAGCGCAACGTCTCAAGCGGACTGTTTCCCAGCATTCCCCGCATATTCAGGAAACCCACAAAAAGGGTCAGGGCAATGACAACTGCAGAGGCAACGACCAGAGCAAGCAGATCAGGGACAAAAGCCAGATCGAAATAAAACCAGGCCAGCAGCCATCCGGCCGCAAACGCGAGAAGGAGTCCGGCCAGGCAGGCCAGCGCGCCCAGCCAGAAATACTCAACAAACTGTATCCCCCGGATCTGGTACCGCGAGGCGCCGAGCGTGCGCAGGAGCACCGATTCGCGTATCCGCTGGAACCGGCTGATGGCAATGGCGCTGGCCAGGACAATGAGTCCGGTGAGAATGGTGAACAGCGCCATGAACTGCACGGCCATCGCGATTTTACCGAGGAACGTCTGCACACTCTCAAGCACCAGTCCGATGTCGATCGCCGAAACATTTGGATGGGACCTGACCACCTCCTGCTGCATTCGATGGGTGGCGGCCTCGTCCGGTGCACGGAGCGTCATGGCATGGAACTGTGGTGCCGGTTCCAGCACACCGGCGGGAAACAGCAGGAAAAAATTGGGCTGGGGCCGCTGGAAATCGACATCCCGGATGGAAGCGATGTACGTATCCACCGGAACGCCCTGAACATCGAACCGGAGGGTGTCGCCCAGGCCGCTGCTCAGATCATCCGCCAGGCGGTAATCCATCGAGACCGGCACGATTTCACCAGACCCGATGCCCGCGGATCGACCGATCCACTCACCTTCCAGCAAGGTTTCCGCTTCATTCAGGGATTCCCGGTAGGTGACGCGGTATTCGCGAGTCAGGGCCCAGCTGCTCTGTTGCCGTGTGGTATCCTCCCGGATCTCTCTCACCGGCCGGCCGTTCAGGTGTGTCAGCCGCATGGAAACGATCGGTACGTTTTCGATGACATCCACCCCGTTTTGTTCCGCGATCGAAACGATATCCTCAATCTGATCCTGCTGGATGTCATAAAAGACCAGGTTGGGCTGACCATCGCCGCCGGTTTGCAGCTCGATGCGCTGAAGGATCATCTCCTGAGAAAGGTACATCGAGCCGATGAGCAGCATTCCCATGCCTAGTGTTGTAACCAGAACGGACGTTTGATTGTTGGGCCGGAACATATTGGCGATTCCCTGGCGCCAGATATAGGAAAAAGAGCGCAGGCGTAGCATTCTGGCCAGGTGCACAAACAGGGTCGAAGTACCGAGGAGCAGTGCCATGGCTACAACTAGTCCGATCACAAAAACCGCAGCGGCGACAAAACTTTCCAGTAAAAGTCCCAGAATGGTGGTAAGAGTCACAATTATACCGGCCGAAACCGCTGCTTTGGTCCGTTTCCCAACATGGGCCAGCGGCGAGAAATCGGTTGCGCGGATGGTTAACAGCGGCGGGATGTTGTTGATGCTCAACAGCGGCAGCAGCGACAGGACGAAACTGACCGCCACCCCCGTAACAAACCCGAGTGCCACAGCGGACAGCGACACCTGCTGCATCAATTCAAACGGAAGGAAATCTGTGAACAGCATCGGCAGAAAACGCTGTGCCACCATGCCGAGCCCCACACCGATCAGGCTGCCTGCCAATCCGATACCCGCCACTTGTATCCCGAATATCTGGAGGGTTTGTCGTGATGAGGCGCCGAGGCACCGCAACGTGGCAACCGTCGCGCTTTTCCGCTTGATGTACACGTAAATAGCGCTCGCCACCCCCAGGGCTCCCAGCATCAGGGCGATAAAACCCACCATCCCCAGAAAACGGACCAGGTTGTCGATCACCATTGCAAAATCATTTTTCCGGGATGCGACGGTTGTGACAGTAAGCATGCTTTCAGGTTCCCGTTCGCGAAATGCCGAAGCCAGGTGCTCCAGTTCCGCTTCCGATTGCAAATCCTCACGCCCGTCATCAAAAGCAAACCAGGTGGTGTACTGAACCCGGCTGCCCCGGTCCAGAAGTTCGGTACCGGCAACCACGCTTCGGGGCACCACCACTCTCGGACCGATCAGAGAAAAGACGGCCGATTCGCCCGGAAACTCCAGCAATACGCCGGATATAGGCATCCATTCGTTACCTACACGAATGGAATCCCCCACCTGAAGGCCGAACTGATTCATCGCCGGGCGATCCACCAGTGCCGAGCGCTCCGCCTGATACCGGGCCGCGGCATCGGGAGGCTCGGTTTTCATCTCACCGTAAAATGGAAACTGACCCTCAATGGCCCGTATCTGTGATAAGCGAGTGGATTCCGCGCCACGAGATTCCCCGGGTCGATAAAGCACCATAGAGGAAAACGAAAGCGCATGAGCCTGGCTTCCTCCCACCGAGTCCACCATCTCCTGAAGCCGATCACCGAAGGGTTCGGTGCGGCTGATTTCCATATCCGCTCCCAGCAGCTCCTTGGCCTGATCGTTCACCGTCAGCATCACGTCGCTTCGAAACGACAATATGGCCACCAGCGCCGCAACCCCGGCCACGATTCCGCCACAATAGAGCAGCAGGCTTCGATACTGTGCCCGGGCGTCACGCCAGGCGGTCTTCATGCTGAACAGATCGGGCAGCAGATTCATCGCAACTCCTCCTGCTGACGGACTATCGCATCAGAATTCTGAAGCACAGAGGGCGCTTCCTCGGAGTGACCTTCGGTATGGGTATCCGATGCCACTTTGCCTCCCTTCAGGCGGATGATGCGGCCACACTTCCCGGCCAGCTCCGGATCGTGGGTGACAATCACAAGGGTGGTTCCCTCCTTTCGGTTCAGATCGAAAAGAATCTCTTCTATCTGCGCACCGGTCTCCGAATCCAGGTTACCGGTAGGTTCATCAGCAAACAGAATATCGGGTTTGTGGATAAATGCCCGTGCGATTCCAACCCGTTGCTGCTCCCCGCCCGACAGCTGCGACGGGTAATGATGCATGCGTCCGGCCAGGCCTACCTCATCCAGCAACCGTTCGGCCTCCCGGGCCACCTGCGCATACGAGGCGCCACGCAGTTCTACCGGCACCATCACATTTTCGAGGGCCGTAAGTGTGGGAATAAGTTGAAACGACTGGAAAATAAAGCCAATGTGACGGTTGCGGATGACGGCCAGCCGGTCTTCGTCCATCTGGTGAAGCGCATGCTCGCCGAGCAGGATTTCTCCGGAAGTGGGACGATCGAGTCCGGCACAAAGGCCTAACAAGGTGGTCTTGCCGCTGCCGGAGGGACCGATAACCGCGCAGGTTACACCCTGGCCGATTTCAAAAGATACACGGTCAAGAACCGTCAGGGGTTGATCTCCGCTGTTATAGGTTTTGGTCAGTTCATGGACTCGAAGCATGGAAGTGGTGTTAGATAGCATTGTGATTCCGGGAGATTAACGGGCCGGGCGGTAATGCCCTGGTAGTGATTCGCTGTGAATTGGTGATGCCCGGGACGACACCCGACATCGCAGATAGATTCGACATTCTAAACTTAATCTGTTATAAAATCGTTGACGTTTCTTACATTAATTACGTGTATGGCTCTGAGTCGCCTTCCATTCCGGGCTGCAGGCGAATTAAAACCACACGGCAACAAAACCCCGTATAACGGCCCGAGCCCAACCAACGGCTGAACGTTCAAGACGACACGAAACACAACGATGCACCTCCGTATACTCATATTCTTCCTGTTTGGTTTCCCCTTACTTGCATTTTCTCACACCCCGGCTGCCGGTGCGAGCGTCGACAGGCCCGCAGACTCGACCATTACCGTACTCTTTTTCGGAGACAGCATCACGGCGGGTTACGGACTGGACGTGGATCAGGCGTTTCCCGCGATACTCGAGAAGATGGCCCGGGATGAAGGATTCGCCCTGGAAGCTGTGAACGCCGGTGTGAGTGGTGAAACCTCCGCCGGCGGACTTCGCAGAGTGGGCTGGATCCTGCAGCGGCCATTTGACCTGTTCGTTCTTGAACTCGGGGGAAATGACGCCCTTAGGGGAATCGATCCGGATCATACCCGCGACAATCTGGCACAGATCATCGACAAGGTACTGGAGGAGCGGCCGGAGAGCAAAATTTTACTTGCCGGTATGGAGGCCCCTCCCAATATGGGCAACGACTACCGGCAGGCTTTTCGCCAGCTGTATGTTGATCTGGCCGAATCCCGGCCGGTCAGCTTTATGCCGTTCATCCTGGAGGATGTCGCCGGTGAACCGGAACTGAACCTTCCCGACGGCATCCACCCCACCCCCGAAGGACACCGGATCATCGCCGGAAACCTGTGGGAGGTTTTGAAACCCGTACTTGAGGAGCTCATGCCATGACAAAACGCTTTGAGCCGGAATTTCGATACATCGGTTGGAGTTCGGGTGTCTCAATCGGGCGCAAAATTTTCCTGACCCTGGAATTCCTCCTGCTGTTTCTTGCCGTGCCGGCACTGATTTTCTACGACGTTATGCCGTTTTCCAAAATCGGTGTTTTGCTGGCGTTCACGGTTTTTTGTGCGTTTATCCTTTGGCGAGACGGCCGGTTCAACCGCAAGAAACTCTGGAACACCAAAGGGGTTCGTAAAGCAAGCCGCAATATCTTCATCCGATTCATCCCGGCGGCGGTCTTTCTGACTGTCATCATTCTCATGCTCGAACCGGATCAGCTGTTCAATATGGTTCGCAATGACTTCAACAACTGGCTGTTCGTGGTCATCGCCTACCCGCTGTTTTCCGTCTATCCGCAGGAGGTCATCTACCGCGGTTTTGTATTTCACCGCTACGAACCCCTCTTTCCGAAACAGCGGTTCATGATCCATGTCAACGCTCTGAGCTTCGGTTACCTGCATATCATCTTCGGAAACTACCCGGCCATTTTTCTGACCTACGGGGCCGGCTACCTGTTCGCCCGCACCTACGCCGAAACCAAATCCCTGCTGGCTGTATCGCTGGAGCATGCCCTTTACGGCGTGCTGATTTTCACCATCGGTTTCAACGATTACTTCCTGAATTCGGTGGTTCTGGATCTGAACCTGTTTTTCAAATAGCCGAGCCCTTTGCATAATTGCTTTTCAACCCGGTAACGTTATGGCCAAACTGAAACTTGACCTCCACGACATCTTCAACAAAGGCGAGCGGATCGATTCCGAACTGGAACGGATCATCGACGAGGCCGTCGAAAAAAAGATCAAAACGGTCGAGATCATCCCCGGCAAGGGAAGCGGCCAGTTGAAAAAACGGGTTCTGAAATTTCTGGAACGCCCCGATATCAAGTCGCGCTACCACCGCATCGACAAGGACAGCAAGAACCACGGCCGGCTTTTTGTCTATTTCAAGAAGTGAACGCCGCCTCGAGCAACAGGCAAAATCTCTTGTTTTTCGGTGGACTGTAAAGTAGGTTGCCTTGAGAGTCGCCTAATTGCCCCCTCCCACTCAGCGTATCACCGCCATGAAAACCGTGATTCTCTCTCTGGCACTTCTATTGACTCTGTTGTTCCAGCCCCTTTCACTTCAGGCACAACACTCATCCTCATTCGACCTGGAAGCCTACAAGAGTTTCCTGGAGCAACACCGCAATATTTCCTTCAGTGAGCTCGAAGCCCTGTACCCCGCCGATGAACTGCTGCGGGAAGCTCCCGTCACCTTCAGCCGCGCCCTCTATGCCGACACCGTCGTTCAGCACTATCGGCTGAACGACCAGGAAATCGAGCTCCTTGAGCGGAACAGCTTCGTTGTAACCGACCGTATCCGCTACAAAAGTTTCGGTGAAGCCTTCTTCACCATCTACAAACGCGATCTGCCGGTCTATCTCTCCAGTGACGCGATCCTTCACGCGTTGCATATGTCGTACTCCGAAATATTAATTAATCTGGAACTGCAGGAACTGAAACCCCGCCTCCGCGACCTGCTTGACGGACTGCACCGGGAGCTTCCGTCACTGGATGATCAGTACGGCGGCGACCCGCTCATGCGGCGAAGCCTGATGGACCTGGACCTCTACCTCGCCATCCCGCGCCTGCTGCTGGGCGACAGCGCGACTCCTTTTTATTCCGAGAACGAGAGCGAGATCGAATCCCTGATGGGACTGGTGGATGCCCAAAATGCGACTCGCTATCCGCTGTTCTCTCCGGTGGACATTCCCAGAGATATCGATTTCAGTCAGTTCACTCCCAGGGGGCATTACACCCAAAATGAGCGCCTCACCCGCTATTTTCAGGCGATGATATGGCTCGGGCGTTCGGAGTTCTACCTGATTCCGCCTGAATCGGGTGATTATAACCATCTGACCGAAGATCAACGCAACCGGCTTGGCCAGCGCCAGACCATCAACGCCTATCTGCTGGCCGAAGCGCTTGAAACCCGTGCTCTTGCCGGGCCGCTCAATGAGATGGAAAGGATCCTCACCTTCCTGATCGGAGAATCCGATAATGTCACTGTGCCTCATCTGATCGAACTCAGGTCGGAGTCCGGCTTTGCCGATGCCGGCTCCCTGGCCGATATGGACACCTATCTCACATTCCGGCAGAATCTCGAAAACAAGCCGTACGCGTCACAGCGCATTCTGTCGCAGATTCTCAAGACCGATCCCTCCTCCCCCGACAAGATCGAGCCGGCATCCGCTTTCTTGCTTTTGGGTCAGCGGTTTATCATCGACTCCTTTGTGATGGCCAATGTTGTCTACGACCATGTCAGGAACCCCAACCGCATGCTTCCGAAAAGTGCGGATGTGCTGTTCGCGCTGGGGAATAACGATGCGTTGCTGGTGCTAAAAGATGAACTGGAAGAGTACAGGTATGAGGAAAATCTCCTGGCCCTTCGTTACCTGATCGATCAATACGACTCCGAGTTCTGGAATTCCTCGTTCTTCAATTTGTGGCTCAATGGCATCCGTACGCTGAATCCCGACAGACAACAGGCTTCTGCCGGAATAACCAGAAATCAGCTGCCCCTGTTCATGCAGACCGAGGCCTGGAGCCGGAAGAATATGAATACCCAGCTGGCATCCTGGGCACAGCTGCGCCATGACAATCTGTTGTACGGCAAGCAATCTTACAGCGGCGGACCGGTATGCGAGTACCCTCACACCTACGTCGAACCGGTGCCGTACTTCTTCCGTGCGATGGGCCACCTGGCTGTGACCGCGCAGACCTCCTTTGACAACATCCTGGACGGCAGCCATGCACAGACCAGAGTCTCACGCTATTTTGAGTCGTTCGCTGAAATCATGAACAAACTGGCCGTCATTGCCCGGAAACAGCTGGACGGCGTCGATACCACGTCAGAAGAGAAAGCCTTTCTGCAGAACATGCTGCACGAATCGGATATGTGCGGCGTGGAGCTGACCGGCTGGTACAAGGATCTGTATTTTACGGGAGATGTGGGTGCACTTGAACAAGACTATGTTGTGGCGGATGTGCACACCTCTCCCTACAGCGAATCCGGAAGCAGAGTCGGATGGGTCAAGCACGTCGGTACGGGTCCGCTGAACCTGGCCGTACTCAGTGCGGAACTGGGTGACGGCAACACCTATGCGTTCGTGGGACCGGTTATGAGCTTTTACTCGCATGTAACCGTTGATTTCCAGCGTCTCACCGATGAAGAGTGGGTGCAGATGTTTGAAGATGAGCCGGCGCTCAGGCCGGAATTTATAAACACCTATCTGTTTGATTCCGGCACCTTCTTTTATGATCACCGCCACCATGTCGTTTCGGCCGGACAGGAGGAGGCCCGGAACAATCAGCCGGAAGCCCCGGGATCGCTGGAATTACGGCAAAATTATCCGAACCCGTTCAACAACACGACCAATATCGCATTCCGGATACCGGCTTCGCTGTCCAATGCCCCGGTCAAGCTAACCGTATATAATGTCCAGGGCCAGCTGGTGCACACCCTCCTGAACCGACCGATGCCGGCCGGAAACTACACCGTCCGCTGGGAGGCAAACGTGGCAAGCGGCACATATTACTACCGGCTGGAAGTGGCCGATCAGGTCAGGTCCGGTAGCATGACGCTTATTAAATGAATGTATGCCCGCATAAACCATTATCGCCGGGATGAAATGTTCGGAGGCTGAAGACAACTCAGTTAGCTCATTGCCAACCACCATAAACGAGAAAACGGTCTTTAAGAGGTCATGGTGATGCCCCTGAACAGGCTGATAAAAAACTGGTTAGTCTCTTGTGCTGAAATCAATTGCTTAATCCCGGGTATTAAAAAAAAGTCTGGCTCCTGCTTGTGATGCCTCCGGGTCTTTAGCCAGAATCACCGGGTTAATAGCTCCGAGCGGACGTATCAGCAACCCTTTGGTAGTTCCGTCCAATAAACGCTGCATCACTGGCCGTGACAGGGTTATGCTGGTTTTTCCGCCGGGCGTTTCATTCAGGGCAAGATCAATAATCATCTGCGTATTAAACACTTCGGCATACGGAAGCCCCTGTGTTAGCCTGTTGTAGCTGAGTGTTTCGGTATCCCAGTCAGCTTCACCGCCCAAAATTTCAATTACGCGAATTTTGCCAAACTCCACTCCGAGATCTTCCCCGTAAGCTTCCACATATCTGCCGCCCCGGGATACCGAATGCGTCGTCACTTCCAATATACCCGCACCTTCGGCTTCAGCACCGGCATGATCCCCGAAATCCCAGCGTAAAACAGCCCATTGGCTGGCATAGACCGACAGCACACGGGTATCCCCTGTCTTCCAGTTACTGAAATTAACCTCCGGAAAATCCAGGTTGATTAATCCGTCATGCGTTACCGGCAGCTTATGGGCAAAGGTATCCAGATCCGGAACCGGCGGGTGGTACTTCAGCGGTTCGCCCGCATCGGGACCGGCTTCGTCTACATACACGATATCGGCGCGATAATAATCCAGGTCAACGTGGTAGGTGTCCGGTCCCCAGTCGGTAACGCCGAGTTGAACAAACAGGGAATCATCGGGTCCGGCATCCAGGTCTTTGGTGGTAAAACCTATGGTGTGCCAGTTGGTATTATCCGGTATATCATGCTCGATAAGCTGGCGATAGAAATCCGTGGTGCGATCCGTATTTATCATGAAATTTAGCCTTCTCGGGGCATGACTGACCCTCACCCTTGCCTCCACTCGCAACTCATAACCCGGCTTTGAAAGCAGGCTCAGATCCAGGTCATCTGAAATATCCCGTTTGATCACGGCCCACCAGACGTTAAAGCGATCTTCGGTGGCATCCACACTGATGCGGGCAAATCCATCCTTCTGAACAAAATCCATGGATGCATCACCATCTCCGGTAAAGAAAAACCACCCTTCTATATCATGCCGGTCAAATTCATCCAGAAACTGTGCGTGGCAGACACAGGGCACCATCATCACAAAAAAAAGAACTATCCGTAAGGCCGATTTTGAAAAGTTTATTTTCATAAGAATGTCCGGGATTATATTTCAGATTCTGCTGGTTCTTCAACTCGGGTATTTGCATGCTACGGGAGATAGGGTATTATCAGATAGCTAACGGCCGCCATCGTATCCCATCAAAATACATTGCAATTTAATCGGGTTACTCTACCGTAATTTTTGCTGCCCAGTCACGGACAGAACGCTGTCCGCCTTCCGGGAATCCGGGAAGGGTAAGCATACCGCTTGAATCGGCAGTTATGCTAACGGCTTCGTGCCACTGGCCCGTCATGGTATCGAACCACCGGAACGTGTATTTGGTGCCGGCTGTGAAATTGTGGAGTACCGGCAATTCGGACTCGTTCTCAAAATACAGCATGGCCAGGTTTTTGTCTTCGGTACGCATCATGTAGGCCCAGCCGTCCAGCCCGTCTTCGGGAGCGTCGGATGCTTTGCCCGGTTCCATATCGTTCCGGGCAAGTTTCAGCTGCTGATACCGATCTCCTTCTGAAAGCATAAAGAGTTCCAGATGGCGCATGTAACCGGCTGATTCGTATTGAAAAGCATCCCATACATGCGGACGTGCACCGTCGGGTTCACCGGTCGTGGTAATATCATAGGCCGCGGTTCCGTGTACATGGCCCGACAATCCCCCGGATAGCACCGAGCCGTACATTTGTGCACGCGCAAAATAGTTATCCCGGTCGGAATTTGCAGGCGGACGCTCTCCTCCCGGCATATTGATTTCATGATGCCATCCCGTGTAATACGGTTCGAAATTGATGGTCGGGTATGGAGGGTCCAGATTGAAAATCGTTTCCATGGTGTACTTGACCCGGTGATCTCTTGGTTTGTTGCCTACGCTGTGCATGGTCAGCCACGGGGCCTCCTCGGCATGGCCAAAGGCTTCGTAGGTGGTACTGTCGATAAGAACCGTCACCGGTTGCGCAAAAGGCATGGGACCGTACGTTTCCAGATGATAGGTCAGCGCTTCGTTGAACTGATCGGCGGTGAGGCTGAAATCGTCGGGGATCCAGTCGAGGTGCAGCACACTGTATACAAAATTATGCGCCCCGTACCGGGATGCCAGATACTGCACAAACCGTGCAAAGGTTTCGTTAAAATCAAAGTAGGCATCCCAGGAAGGCCCCACATCACGCCGAATGGTTTCCAGCAGGGGCACAAATCCCTGTTCGGCAAGGTAGTCCATTTTTTTATCAAGGCTTTGAAAGTACTCGGGATTGATTTTGTTGAAATCCGACACACCATCGTACTCCTCTGACATGGCAAACGGGAGATGTCCATATTCATCCCTCATGCTTTTGGCGGTAAAGGTGCCCCAATACGCGTCGCCGCCGGAGGCATCCACACCCGGTCCGTCGGCGACATCATAGCCGAATTTTTCCCAGGCGTTACGGATATAGATCCCGTTCTCATCCGCATGGGTGCTTGGGTTCAGGTCGGCATCCCAGTTGGGGAAAGCGGCGATCATACTCACAGAGTTAAAACCCTGATTTTTCCGGTAGATCACCGCGTCTTCAAAGCCCATGCCGGGTCCGGGTACATAATCATCAGAAGTGGCCGCATTCCGGAACGGCAGCCGCCATGTGGCACCGGCCAGCCAGGTATCCCCCACCATAAAATACGGGGTGCCGTCGGCGTATTGCAGAGCGTGCCCGTTGGGTGTAGGCCGCAAAAAACCGCGCCGGGTCGGGTTTTCCCGTTTCTCCCTTTCGGTCCATGCCCGCGCCGAAAACGAACCGGACTGACCGTTCAGCCCCTCGTCTCCGGGATGATTGGAGCCGCTCGTCCAGTGCCAAATACCGGGTTCGGTAGCTGTGACCCGCACCCGGAAGGTGTTGCCTCCATCCCAGAAACCGTAAACTCGTTTGGAGAAACCGGGACCTTCGAGCTCTACCCAACACGTGACATCCGTGTAATAATTATCGTATTCATTAGCAGCGGTCAGTGTAATCTCTTTTATTTCCCAAACACCCATATCGGCATCCTGTGCTTGCAATGACATGGCAAACACCAAGAAAAACAGAACCAACGCTGATTTGATCCGGACTGCAGGTTTCATATCCAACTCCGTTTTTTGTGTTGTCTATTACATGCCGGCAACATACGGATTTTAAGGATACTCTCGGCAGTCGATCCGATGGTCAATTGGGCGAAAGCAGTAGTCCTGTCCCCGGCGCGGACTCCCGACAGAGCGCGAAATCCCGACAGAGCGCGGGTGTCCGTTACGCGATAAATTCTGTTACCGCCTCACCAGTTCCACCGACTCCCCTTCCCGCAAGGTGATATCATATTCATACGCCCGGTCCGGCGAAAAATCCGGCTCTTCCCGGGAATGAATCAGTGGGGGCAAAATATCAGGATTCGCATAAAACGGATTCGGGTTTTCGCCCTCAGCTTCCGCAATTCCGTTGCCCTGCAGCGGTACCGCCGAACGCACCCGCAAATGTCCACCGATTTTTGAAGTAATTGACGCCGAGCTCACTTCACCGTCCCGCCATTCGACATCCACTTCAAAACCGCCCCGGGCCCGCAGCCCCTTCACATGGCCGTCAGCCCATTTTTCGGGCAGCGCCGGGAGCAGGTGAATAGCCTGATCATGACTTTGGACCAGCATTTCGGCTATTCCGGAAGTCGTCCCGAAGTTACCGTCAATCTGAAATGGCGGATGGGAGCCGAACAGATTGGGGTAGGTTCCGCCGGATTCCGCAAAACCGTCCTCCAGAGTTGGCGTTAATTGATCGGTGATCAGTTTCAAGGCGCGATCACCATCCAGCAAACGGGCCCACAGATTGATTTTCCAAGCCATGGACCACCCGGTCGACTCATCCCCCCGGGCATCCAGAGAGGTTTTAACAGCAGAGAACAGCTCCGGGTTTTGGTATAGTGAAATCTGATTTGACGGGAAAAGTCCATACAGGTGCGAGACATGACGGTGGGAATCATTCGGATCATCCCAGTCGTACATCCACTCCTGCAATTGTCCCCAGCTCCCGACCTGCATCGGCGCTAGCCGCGGCAGCAACGTTTTAAGGCTGTCGGCGTACTCATGGTCCATATCCAGAATGGATGAGGCCGAAATCACATTTGAAAAAACATCAAAGAGCAGCTGGTTGTCCATGGTTGCGCCGCAGGCGATGGAGGTATTGTCCCTATGGGCGTTTTCCGGTGATTTGGACGGGCAAATCACCAGCCAGTTGTTTTCCGGTTCCTCCACCAGGATATCCTTGTAAAACAGGGACGCGCCTTTCAGAATCGGATATACTTCGCGCAGGAACGCCTCATCACCGCTGAACATGTATCGATACCACAGATGCTGACTCAGCCAGGCACCGCCGCTCGGCCACAAGCCATAAAAAGCGCCATCCACAATTCCGGAGATTCTCCAGATGTCCGTGTTGTGATGGGCCATCCAGCCCCTGGCATTATAAAGCCGGGAGGCTGACTCCTGTCCGGTTTCCGAAAGATCCCTTATCAGGCCGATCATAGGCTCATGCATTTCCGACAAATTGGTTACCTCGGCGGGCCAGTAATTCATCTGCGCATTGATGTTGATGGTGTATTTGCTGTCCCATGCCGGTTGAAGCTGGTCGTTCCAGATGCCCTGCAAATTGGCCGGCTGCGTACCGGGCCGGGAACTTGATATGAGCAAATACCTTCCGTATTGGAACAGCAGTGCGGCCAGTTGCGGATCATATCCTTCCGAAAACTCTTCCAGACGAACATCCGTGGGCTTTTGCACAGCCTCGCTGCTCCCGACGTACAGATCAACCCGATCGAACATGGAGGCGAACTTGTCGATATGCGCATTCTTCATGGGTTCAAACTCCTTGTGCCAGGCACCGTCCAGCCGGGATTGCGCCCGCCGGGTGGCATCCCCCGAAAGATCATTATAGCTGTTGAAGTTGGTTCCCGTGCTTACGAAAATCACCACCTCATCCGCATCCGAAATAACCAGCTCGTCATCGGCAACTTCCAGCGCTCCACCGGAGACCTTCGGTTTGGCAATCGCAGTAAATGCAACACGCCCTTGTTTGTTTTCATGATCACCGGATGTGCCGGTCAGATGAATCGCGTTGTCTTTGGCAGTGATATTGTGTCTCTCATGAGGGCTGTCCATACCAAGGGAAAATGACAACGCGCCGGGTTGATCCGCCGTAAGCCGGACCAGAATAACATCATCCGCAAAAGACGAAAACACTTCCCGCTTGAATGAAATGCCGTTCCGGGTATAAGATACCGTGGATATCGCCTCGGAGATATCGAGCGTTCGCTTGTAGTTCTCTGCCGGTGACTGATCCGCAAACGTGATGTTCAGATTGCCAACGGTCTGATACATCATGCCGTGATTTGAGCCCTCTTTTGCTTCAAACGGCAGGACACTGCTTGCCAGGTTCTGGGCTTCGGTATGCTCTCCGTCAAAGATCAGTTGCCTGATTTGGGGGAAATACGCTTTAATATCGTCGACAATGTTGTTTCCGGGTTCACCGGCCCAAACCGTATCGTCATTCAGCTGGATCACTTCCTGGTCAACCCCACCGTAAACCATGGCTCCGAGCCTTCCGTTGCCAACAGGCAGTGCCTGCACCCACATTTCCGCAGGCTGATCGTACCACAACAACATGGGGTTTCCGGAATTATGATCACGTTTCCCGGTGTGATCACTGCATGAGATCAGGACGAAAGCAATCGCCGCAATCATCAGAGTTACAGGAATATTCAATTTGGACATTTCGCTAGCAGTTACATGATGAAAGGATTCGGTTCTGGCAGCTTGTGGTGTGCTTTTTCTTTACCGGAACAGCAATTGGGAAAACAGGTACAAATCATTCCGCCAGACATAAAAATCATGATCTCCGGGCTCCAGATAGTAAATATGGTTTACATCGTTGGCCGCAAGATACTCATGAGTGCGGACGGTAACATGCAGCAGGCCATCCTCTTCGCCGCATGAAAGCCAGAGAAGATTGAGCTTGTCATTCAGCTTTACGGGTTCGGGAGCCAGTTCTTCTCCCACCCTGGTATTGGGTGCCGGTGAAAATGCACCGACCCACGAAAAGGTGTCGAGGTTTCCCAGACCGAAATTCAGTGATTGTCCGCCGCCCATCGAGAGACCCGCCAGTGCGCGATGCTGACGGTCGGAGTAAACCGGATAGGTTTCCTCAATAAACGGGATCAGGTCATCCAGCAGATCCCGCTCGAAATCGGAAAATGCCTGCACCCGCTCGGGCGCGAAAATATTCTCACCGGGGCGGTCGTCCTTCATGGCTCTGCCGTTCGGCAGCACGACAATCATCGGTGCCAGCTTTCCTTCATGGTACAGGTTATCAAAAATGACTTCCGGCCTGCCATGATCCAGCCACTCCCGTTCATCACCGCCGATCCCGTGCAGCAGATACAGCACAGGATACCGGTTCTCTTCCGAGTAGCCGGGCGGGGTGTAAATGTTCGCAGTTCTCTTTGTTCCAACCGTACTGGAGTAATACTCAATGGTCTGAACCTCACCGCGGTCGATGTTTTCTCTTTTCTCATCAAACCCCGGTGGCGCTTGCTCTATGGCATCCTGCCCGTTTGCGGCAACAGTAAGGCAAAGGCAGGGAATCAATAATCCTAGAAATAGTCTCATTTTCCTAATTTATTAGATGTGAAGGAAATGGTTGCCGGATACAAAGCAGGAGGAAGTGCTGAGTGTCCGTATCTAAAAATTCTCAAAGCAACATAATAATTGATTTCATATAATAGAAGTGTAATTTTTACACATAATACCGTGAGGTTGCTAAAGCATCCTTTCGAGTGTATGTTCATAAATGACATTTCCATGTGAACAGCAACCGGCAATAGTATTCAATGCCTGTAAATCAGCTGAAGCGAAAAGTTGGATCCCTCATTGACTTATAGGCATCTCCAGTATTCACATCCGCCTAATCCTCCTCCAAAAAGGTGCCCTTATGAAGACCCTATCACAAATCACCACTCTGATGTTACTGCCTCTGCTTCTGGTGATGTTTGCGTCCTGTACCGCAGATCAATCGCAAGAGCAGGCCCAATTTGAATACCCGTTTCAGAATCCGGCTCTGGATTTTGATGAACGGGCGGAAGACCTGCTTTCCCGCCTGACCCTGGAGGAAAAAGTCTCGTTGATGTTCGATCAGTCTCCGCCAATTCCCCGTCTGGGCATTGAAACGTTTAACTGGTGGAGTGAAGCGCTGCACGGCTATGCTTTCGTTGACAGCGTAACCGTTTTCCCTCAGCCAATCGGTATGGCGGCATCATTCAACGATGATCTTGTTTTTGAAATTTTTAATGCTACTTCGGACGAAGCCCGGGCAAAATATCATCAGGCACGCCGAAGAGGTGAGGAAAACCGGCGTTTTTTGAGCCTCTCCGTATGGACACCCAATGTGAATATTTTTCGTGACCCGCGATGGGGCCGCGGACAGGAAACGTACGGCGAAGATCCCTACCTCATGACCCGCATGGGCGTACAGGTGGTAAAAGGCTTGCAGGGGCCCGAAGATGCAAAGTACAGGAAACTGCTCGCCGCGGCCAAACATTTTGCGGTCCACTCCGGACCGGAATGGAGTCGTCATGAGCTTAACGTAACCAACGTGGACAAACGCCTGCTTTATGAAACCTATCTGCCGGCGTTTAAAGCGCTTGTAGAAGATGCCGATGTGCGACAGGTGATGTGTGCATACCAGCGCCTGGAGGACGAGCCCTGTTGCAGCAATGACAGACTTTTGCAACGCATATTACGCGATGACTGGGGCTTCGAGCACCTTGTTGTTGTGGATTGCGATGGCATTACTGACTTCTATACCACTCATGGCGTCTCATCAAGTCCGATGCATGCATCCGCCAGGGCCGTGATGGCAGGAGCCGACCTGGAGTGCAAGTGGGAAGACCATAACTACCAGCTTCTGCCTGAGGCCGTGGAGCTGGGACTTGTGCGTGAGGAGGATATCGACCGAAGCGTATTGCGGATTTTGAGAGGCCGTTTCGAACTGGGCGAGTTTGATGATGACTCCATTGTTCCCTGGGCTCAAATCCCGGAATCCGTGATTACCAGCGAAGAACATCGCGCACTGTCGCACAAAATGTCACGGCAAACCATGACCCTCCTTCACAACAAAAACGATATCCTCCCGCTGGACAAAAACAACATCGAGAATCTGGCTGTTATCGGACCCAATGCCAATGACGATGAAGTTCTGTGGGGTAACTACAACGGCGTACCTATCAGTACCATCACCATTCTGGATGGGATCACATCCATGGTGCCTGAAGAGAATGTATTCTATGATCAAGCGATAGATCTTGTTGATGATCAGCTCACCAGCAGCTACATCCCCCGACTGACAGCAGATGGACGGCCGGGTTTTAAAGCAACGTACTGGAATGATCCCAATTGGGAAGGGGATCCGGTCATTACTCAACAAATCACCCGTTCGTTGCAGCTTACAACGGCAGGGCAGCATGAATTTGCACCCGGGGTAAGACTCGAAGGATTCTCGGCTGTCTACGAGGGTGAGTTTACACCGGAAGCCACCGAAGAGTTGGTGTTTAAAGGCGGAGCAACCGGATTTTTTGAAGTTTCGGTAAATGGAGAGGTGATTGAAAGCTACACAAACTGGAGAACCCTTATCACACGCATTCCATACACGTTTGAAGCCGGTAATTCCTATGACATCCGGATTCGCTATGCCCAGCGTGAAGACTGGCAGGCTAATATCGATTTGGAGTTCGGAAGAGAAGAAGATGTCGACTATGACATCATTGTCGAAAGACTGGCCGGTATCGACACGGTAATTGTTGCCGGCGGACTTTCCACGCGCCTGGAAGGCGAGGAAATGCCGGTTGACTTCCCCGGCTTCAAAGGCGGTGACCGAACCGACATCGAGCTTCCCGCAGTACAGCGCAACCTCTTGCGCGCACTGAATGATGCCGGAAAAACCGTGATCTATGTAAACCTTTCAGGATCCACCATTGCCTTTGAACCGGAACTGGAAACCACCGACGCGATCCTGCAGGCCTGGTACGGCGGTGAAACCGGTGGGTTGGCAATTGCGGAAGTTCTGTTTGGGGAGGTAAATCCATCCGGTAAATTGCCCGTCACGTTTTATGGAAACTCGGACAATCTCGGGGACATTGAAGATTACACCATGGATAACCGGACCTACCGCTATACCGATGAGTACCTGTTTCCTTTCGGATTCGGTTTGAGTTACACGGAGTTTGAAATTGGCACTGCGAAACTGTCCAAAACAGCGATCCGCACCGACGAATCGACAAGTATCACGGTGCCTGTGAAAAATGCGGGGGATCGTGACGGCACCGAAGTGGTTCAGATTTACATACGGAAGGTCGGCGATGATGACGGTCCGATCAGAACGCTCAGAGGGTTCCAGCGAGTGGAACTATCAGCGGGATCGGAACAAAACGTGACCATTGATCTGCCACCCTCCACCTTTGAGTTTTTCAACCGGGATCGCCGGAAAATGGATGTTAGCCCGGGTGAGTATGTGGTGTATTACGGAAACAGTTCCGCTGCGCAGGATCTGCAGGCGCTGCGTATCGAACTCAGAGACTAAGCTTGCGTAATCATCCACGGCAAGCGTGAATCGCACAATAGCAGCATCAAATCGTTTTTCAACAACTTGGGGTTTTTTAAAACAACTAAAACTTAAGCCAAAAGCTATGTTAACGAAAACATTACTTATAACGACATGTTACGTCATACTTCTGTCCACTAACGCTTTTGCACAGGTTGCATCCGTCAAAAGCCCGAACGAAAAGTTGAAGCTGGAAGTCTTTGTGGATCGAGGCATGCCAACCTATGCGGTCACCTACAATGGTCACAGTGCCCTGGAAAAGTCACCGCTGGGGCTGCTTACCAATGAAGGGGATTTCAGCAGAAATATGCAATTCATTGAGTATGAAACCGATGAGGTAGAGAAGAGATATACCCAGGACCGTATCAAGCACTCCTATATTGAGTATCATGCAAATACGCTGCGGGCAACGTTTAAAAACGACTCCGACCAGGAAATTGCTATTCTGTTTCAGGTCAGTGACAACGACATCGCCTTTCGCTATGAGCTGCCCATGTGGGGGGATACCAGAGCCGTCGTAATCACCGAAGAAGCAACCGGATACCGCTTCCCGCAACAAACCAGAAGCTATTTGTCGCACATGATGAGGCCCATGGAAGGCTTTGCGCGAACCTCCCCCAGTTATGAGAGCGGATACGAGCTCAACTACGAGATTGAAAACAATCAGTCCGATTATGGCTATGTCTTTCCCGGATTATTCCATGTGGAAGATGAGCGTTGGGTGCTCCTTACCGAAACCGGTGTCAGAAGCCTGTACAATGCATCCCACCTGAGCAACTTTGAGGACGGTCTGTATACGATTGCCCAACCCGATTCCGGGCAAAACAACGGCTTTGGAAGTACCGGTGCACAGCTTGGCCTGCCCGGCGTAACTCCGTGGAGAACCATTACCGTGGGCGAGACACTGGCTCCCATTGTGGAAACCACCATTCCCTGGGATGTTGTTGATCCGCTGTACAAGCCATCCAAAAACTACCGGTTCGGTCGAAGCACCTGGAGCTGGATCATCTGGCAGGACGAAAGCATGAATGTCCGCGATCAGGTCACATACATCGACATGGCGGCATCCCTGGGCTATGAGTTCATACTGATCGACGCATGGTGGGACCAGAATATCGGCTATGAAAAGATGGAAGAGCTTGTCAGGTATGCCCGATCGAAGGATGTCGGGGTGTTCTTGTGGTACAACTCGAACGGCTCGTTTAACGATGCGTTCCAGACGCCCATCAACAAAATGAATACATCCATTGCTCGTAAAAAAGAGATGCGCTGGCTCAGGGATGCAGGTGTAAAGGGAATCAAGGTAGACTTTTTCGGCGGAGACAAGCAGGAAACCATGCGCCTGTATGAAGACATCCTGTCGGATGCGAACGACCATGGCCTGATGGTCAATTTCCACGGAGCCACCCTGCCGAGAGGCTGGGAAAGAATGTTCCCGAACTTTGTGGGCAGCGAGGCGGTCCTGGCGTCAGAGATGCTGGTTTTTGTGGAGCATGTTCGTGAGATGGAAGCCGTTTACGCGACCCTGCACCCGTTCATCCGGAATTCCGTCGCAACCATGGAGTACGGCGGTGTAGTGCTCAACGATTACTTCAACAGAGGCAATGTAGACGGCCAAAAACGACTGACCACCGACGTGTTTCAAATTGCTACGGGAGTCCTGTTTCACAGTCCGGTGCAGTTCTTTGCATTGACACCGAACAATCTGGAAGAGGCGCCGGGATTCCTGATTGACTTCATGAAAGACATCCCCACCACCTGGGACGAAACCCGGTACATTTCCGGAAAGCCCGGTGAGTATGCGGTCATTGCACGCCGTCACGACCGGCAATGGTATGTAGCCGGAGTCAATGCCGATCATAGCGCCAGGCAAATTTCCATCGAAGTGCCGTTCCTGGCCGGCGAGCAGGTCACCATCTATAACGACGACCGAAACGGTGACCCCGGTTACACCACAAGGACCATTTCAAATGATGGCAGAGTATCCTTGACCATTCAGCCCAACGGTGGTTTTGTAATTAAAAATTAATGAGCCATGATGATGACGACTCTATTTATCTCAATTTCAATTATTCTGGGATCCCAGATCCACAACCCGATCGTTCAAACCATGTTTACCGCCGATCCGGCTCCCATGGTTTATAACGACACCCTGTTCGTGTACACCACACATGATGAGCAGGAATCGTCCAACTTCTTCAAGATGTACGACTGGCAGTTGTTCTCCACAACCGACATGGTTAACTGGACGGCTCACGGGACCGTAGCCTCCCTGGAGGATTTCAAATGGTCCGACATTGATAACGGCGCCTGGGCACCGCAGGCAATCGAACGCGATGGAAAATTCTACTTCTACTGCCCCATCCACGGCGATGGAATCGGCGTCCTTAAGGCGGACACCCCCTACGGTCCCTTCAAAGATCCGATCGGGGAACGGCTGGTAGAATCCGATTATATCTGGAACGACATCGACCCAACCGTCTTCATAGACGATGACGGACAGGCCTATCTGTATTGGGGCAACCCGGATCTCTACTATGCCAAACTCAACGAAGACATGATCTCCGTTGATAAAAGCATCGGCGAAAATGGAGCCGTTAAGGTGGAAATGACGACCGAAGCTTTTGGAGAACGGGAAGAAGAGGATGAGGACTATCCTACCCAGTATGAAGAGGGTCCCTGGCTTTATGAGCGTGATGGGACGTATTACATGGTCTTTGCAGCCGGGGGAATCCCCGAAGTGATCGCGTATTCCACAGGTCCGACGGCCACAGGACCATGGACCTATCAGGGGCTTATCATGGACAGGCATCCCGGACTTGCTTTCACGAACCACCCCGGAGTTATTGAGTACAAAGGCAACTCCTACCTCTTCTATCACAATCAGGAGCTGCCTGGCGGCGGTGGCTTCAACCGTTCGATTGCCGTCGAGCAATTTGAGTATAACGCCGATGGAACCATCCCGGAAATCGTACCTACACGAGAGGGTATCGTGGAAGGAGTGGGTACACTGGATCCGTTCATCCGGGTTGAAGCGGAGACCATCGCCTGGTCGGAAGGACTCAAGGTTGAAGAGGATGAAGAGATTGGCGTCTACATCAGTAATATCAACAATGGCAACTTTATAAAAGTGCGTGATGTGGATTTTGGGGATGGCGTAAGCTCATTCGAAGCGCATGTTGCCTCAGATAACAGTGATGCCGCTATAGAAATCCGTGTCGGCAGTGTCGATGGTGAGCTGCTGGGAACATGCGATATCGCGAGTACCGGCGGGATGCAGAGCTGGGACGTGCAAACCTGCGATGTCAGCACGATAAGCGGTGTGCACGATCTCTATTTCGTATTTACCGGTGGCGAAGGCGAATTGTTCAATTTCGATTACTGGAGATTTCAGAGATAATAGTGGCCACGTGAATCATTCATGGCCGATATTTCAACCACTCAGGTGTATGATACAGACCACGTGTGCTCCTGTGAATCCGAATATTTTATACATATGAAATGTCCATGACCGAAGCCCGGTCCGGTCACACAGGAGTATGATTAAAATCGTCATGGACATTCTATGTGTCCTTGTGAATCAAATATTTTAAACACATGAACACTCACAAACAACGTTTCCAGATTGCCATCACCATCTTTTTTTTCGCATGGTGCGGGATGGCGGCGAATTCTTCAATCGCCCAAAGTAGTGAGCCTGTCAAGATTACCATTGATCCGTCAGATGAAGGGCCGGTAATCAACCGGCATATTTTCGGACAGTTTGCAGAACACCTCGGCACGGGAATTTACGGAGGTGTCTGGGTTGGGCCCGACTCGGATATCCCAAATACCCGCGGTATTCGTAATGATGTCGTTGAGGCGCTGAAAGAGCTGAAAATCCCGAATATTCGCTGGCCGGGCGGATGCTTTGCCGACAAGTATCACTGGCGTGACGGTATCGGCGCTCCCGACGAAAGAAAATCCAGAATTAACGTAAGCTGGGGTGGATCTCCGGAACCCAATACCTTTGGAACCCATGAGTTCTTTGACTTTTTGTCCCAGGTTGGCTCCGAAGCTTTTGTCTCTGCGAATTTGGGCTCGGGCACGATACGGGAGGCTACCGACTGGCTGGAATATCTGACAGCAACCGGCACATCACTGGCGGAAGAACGAGCACAAAACGGCCACCCTGAACCTTACGAGGTCGCTTTTTGGGGAATTGGGAATGAATCATGGGGATGCGGCGGAATGCTGACCGCGGATGAGTATGTACGTGAAATGATTCGCATGGCCAGTTTCACGTATAATTATAATGATGATGTTTCAACTCAGTTTGTTGCCGTCGGACCTGATCCCGATGTTGAAGAGAGCCTGGATTATACGGAAGTGATCATGGAAGCCTGGGCGGACCGTAACTGGACCTGGGATATTCATGCCCTCTCACTGCACAGATATACCCGCGGCGGATGGCCGCCCCAATATCCCGCAACCGGCTTCAATGAGCTGGAGTATGCGGTGGTGTTAGAGGAGACGCTCGGGATGGATGATTTTATTATCGAGAATAAAGAGATCATGGACAGGTACGACCCTGATAAAGAAGTCTCCATTTTGGTTGATGAATGGGGCACCTGGTATGAGCCAACCGAGGGAACAAATCCCGGTCACCTGCAACAGCAAAATTCCCAGCGTGATGTGATGATCGTTGCATTAAACCTGAATATCTTCGCACGCCATGCCGAGCGGGTTCGGGGAGCCAACATCGCTCAGATGGTCAACGTGCTGCAGGCAATGATCTTCACCGACGAAGAACAGATGGTGTTAACGCCGACCTATCACGCATTCCGCATGTACGTTCCTTTCCAGAATGCCACGCGCCTGGCAATAGATTTCGATCAAGGGACTTACCAGGCCGGGGACATAACCCTGCCCAAAATAGATGCCATTGCGGCAAAAGGTGTCGACGGGCGGATCTATGTGGCCATCACCAATATTGACCCAAACAACCAGGCTTCATTTGAACTTTCGTTGGATGGGCACTCCATTGCCGGTGTTACAGGTGAAACCCTGTACGCGTCGGAAATAGATGCGGTAAACTCCTTTGATGATCCGGACAATGTGTCACCCCGAGAGATATCAGCACAGGTAGACGGGAGCAACGTATCTGTAACCGTACAGCCGCAATCTTTGACTGTACTTACTCTGCATCCCTGAACCGGGCGGTTAATCCCGATCCGGCCTTATTTTGAGGCTGCGATAATGCTGGTTGTACCGCATCAGATCGGCGTGTCTGCACAAAGATAGCAACCCTGTGCTTTCACGCCCTGATCAATTACTTTGGCTGAATGGAACGGACTTCGCTCAGGCTGTCCTGAAGCTCGGTGCCGGTAAAGGTGTGATCTGACAGTACCCCTGCGAAGTAATCTTCGTACGCTTTCATATCTACAAAACCGTGTCCGCACATGTTGAAAAGGATGGTTTTCTGCGTGCCCTCCTTTTTGGCCTGTTCGGCTTCGCGGATAACCTGGGCAACGGCATGGGTTGCTTCGGGCGCAGCGATAATGCCCTCCGATCTGGCAAACAGCACACCGGCTTCAAAACACTCCAGCTGCTGAAGCGCCCGGGCTTCGATCAGATTGTCCTTGAGGAGCTGGCTGCAGAGTACACTGGCACCATGATAACGGAGTCCGCCGGCATGGATGGCAGCCGGCCGGAAATTGTGCCCGAGGGTATACATCGGCAGCAGCGGCGTGTAACCTGCGTTATCGCCGTAATCGTACATGAATTCGCCCTGCGTCAGTTTCGGGCAGGATGCGGGTTCCACCGCGATGCACCGCGTCGTCTTCCCTTCGGTGATGTTCTTGCCTATAAACGGAAACGCGATACCGGCAAAATTGGAGCCGCCTCCAAGCGGGGCGATAATGACATCCGGGTAGTCGCCTGCCATTTCGAGCTGCTTTTCGGCCTCCTGACCGATAACGGTCTGGTGCAGCAATACGTGGTTGAGTACCGAGCCCAAAGCATACTTGTGCGTTTCGTCCGCTACCGCCATCTCAATTGCTTCGGAGATCGCGATTCCGAGGCTGCCCGGCGAATCGGGATCCTCGGCAAGGATATTTCGTCCGGCCTGTGTCCGGTCGCTTGGGGACGGATGGACATCGGCGCCGAATGTGTTCATCATGATCTTGCGGTACGGTTTCTGGTCGAAACTGATGCGCACCATGTACACCTCGCATTCGAGTCCGAGCTGGCCGCAGGCAAAGGCAAGAGCCGTCCCCCACTGTCCCGCACCGGTTTCGGTAACAATCTTTTTGACTCCCTCCTGCTTGTTGTAATAGGCCTGGGCAACGGCGGTGTTGGGCTTGTGTGATCCGCTCGGACTCACGCCTTCATACTTGTAGTAGATTTTAACCGGAGCGTCCAGCGCTTTTTCCAGGCCCCGGGCGCGGTAGAGCGGAGACGGCCGCCAGATGTTGTAAATATCCTGCACCTGATCCGGTATCTCAATATACTTTTCGGTGGATACCTCCTGTTGGATCAATCCCATCGGAAATATCGGTGAGAGGTCATCGGGACCCGCCGGCTGCATGGTCTTCGGATTCAGTGGCGGCTGCGGCTTGTTGGGCATATCAGCCGCGATATTGTACCAGTGAGTAGGCTTTTCCGATTCATTCAGCAGGATTTTTCTGTTGCTCATACCGATATATTCCTTTGGTTACAATTGTGATTGGCATTGGCGCCGGGTTCCCTCGGCCTGTGCTTCCGGGTTTGCGGCCAAAACAGAATAAGAGATAATTGAATAAAATTCCTGTGAAAAAACCGGCTTTGAAGGGATATGTTTGAATGCTCTGCCAAGCAACACCATCCACAGATGCTCCGGTGGAAAATCAATGCCGGATAGATGCACACAATCATCCACGGCGATAAATTTAAGAATCCCGATACGTGAGGAGGTTCCGCAGCGTGTCCGGCTTCACTTGCCGACGGCATCGGCGACCGGGCAAAAATGATCTTATTTTCCTATTTTCCGCCAGGCTGCAAGGAAACCCCTGGCTATGGCAGCGATTTTTACAACGACTCTTTTTGCAACATAACCCCGATTTCCCATGAACTGGAGTATCTATCTTGCCGGCGAAATTCACTCGGACTGGCGAACCCGGCTGATTCAAATGATCAACGAACGCAACCTGCCGATTTTGTGCACCGGACCGGTAATCGATCACAATGCCAGCGACAACTGCGGAACGGCGATTCTGGGTGAGGAAGAGCAACCGTTCTGGAAGGATCGCAAGGGTGCCGGGATCAATGCCATCCGGACCCGCAGCCTCATGGAGCAGGCGGATGTGGTGGTTGTCGCGTTCGGGGATAAATATCGCCAATGGAACGCCGCATTCGACGCCGGTTATGCCGCGGCGCTCGGCAAGCCGCTGGTCATCATCCACCCCGAAGAGTTCGACCACGCTTTAAAGGAAGTCGATCAGGCGGCCAACGCGGTAGCCCGAAAACCGGAGCAGGTCGTGGATATCCTGCAGTACATCCTCACCGGAGAACTGCCCGCCGGCGACAACTGAGCCGGACACCGGGGTTCAATAAGGTAACAAAATGTCACCCTTCCCGTAAAAACATCATCGGGAGCGAACGTTTTGTTCGGCCAGCCGTTAGTTACTTTCGTATATTGACGCGTTTTTTACTCAATCGGACGCCCTCAATCACCTCAACCGGATCATATTGAAATCGAGACGCAGAGACACTTCGACCTGCGCACGGAATCTAAACCTATCCAAACCATCTGAATAATGCTGAAGCCCGTTTTTATCTCTCTTTTGACAATCTCACTCCTTACTCTGTTTTCCTGTTCACAAAAAGTGCAGGAATCTGTTGGCAGTGACTATGACACACAGGCAGCCTCATCCTTGCAGTCCGGAATAAGCCTGGATAACATGGATACCTCGGTGCGTCCGCAGGATAATTTCTACCGGTTCATGAACGGCAACTGGCTGGAAGAAACCGATATCCCCGCCGACCGTGCCCGATGGGGAAGCTTTGACGAGCTCAGAGAGCAGTCGCAGGAGCACGTGCTTGAGATTATCCTGGAGCTGTCGGAAGACACTCACGCCCATGGATCCGACGGACAAAAAATCGGGGACATGTTCCGTTCTTTCATGGATACGCTCGCCATCGAACAGCTCGGACTGGAACCGATCAGCTCCGACCTGGCCCGTATCGACGCCCTGCAGAGCCATGACACCCTGCCCGAATTCTGGGGATACAACCAGCGGTACCGTTTCGGATCGCCGGTGAGTGTCTATGTCGGGCTGGACCTGATGCAGTCCGATCAGTACATCACCTCGGGAACACAGTCAGGGCTGGGACTTCCCGACCGGGATTTCTATCTGCGTGACGACGATCGCAGCCTTCAGCTTCTGGATGCCTATCGCACCTACATCACCCGCCTTTGGGACGCGGCAGCGTGGGGCGACGGTGAAGATGCCGCCAATCGCATCATCGCGCTGGAAACAGCGCTTGCCGAACAACACTGGACACGCGTCCAGAACCGCGACCGCCAGGCGACCTACAACAAGATGACGGTGACCGAACTTACCGAAACAGCTCCCGGCTTCGACTGGCTGCGCCTGCTTGATCAGGCCGGACTGGGTGATGTCGAGGAAATAGTCATCCGACAGCCCTCCTATTTTGAGTCGTTCGCAGACATGTGGCGGGAAGTGGAGCTGAATGACTGGAAAACGTACCTGCGATTCCATCTGCTGCGCAGTACGGCCTCAAACCTGAGCAGCACCTTTGCCGACATCCATTTTGATTTTTACGGAAGAGCGCTCAGCGGCCTGGAAGAGCAACGCACCCGTGAACGCCGCGCCGTATCGAGTACCGAAAGCACGCTTGGTTTCCTGGTGGGTAAAAAATATGTGGATCGCCACTATCCGCAGGAGGCCGCCGACCGAATGGCCGACATGATCGATAATCTGAAGGTCGCTTTCGAAGAATCCATCCACGAACTGGACTGGATGACCGACGACACAAAACAGGAGGCCCTGGCCAAACTGGCCAATTTCAACGCCAAAATCGGATACCCTGAAGTCTGGCGCGACTATGACTGCCTGGAGATTTTTCCCGATGACCTGATCGGCAACCTGCGCCGCGCATCACTCTGCGAATATGAGCGAAGTACCGGTCGGCTCGGACAGGAAGTGGATCGCGAAGAGTGGGGCATGACTCCCCAAACTGTCAACGCGTATTACAATGTGGTCCTCAACGAGATCGTCTTCCCCGCCGCCATCCTGCAACCGCCGTTTTTCAATGTGGATGCCGATGATGCTGTAAATTACGGTGGTATCGGCGCGGTTATCGGCCACGAAATCACACACGGCTTCGACGACCAGGGCCGGCGATCGGATGGTGACGGCAACCTGCGCGACTGGTGGACCCAGGAGGATGAGGAGCAATTCCAGGCGCGTGCACAGCTTATGATCGAGCAGTATAATGCCTTCAACCCGATCGAGGACCTGCATATCAACGGCGAACTGGCCCTGGGCGAAAATATCGCCGACCTGGGCGGGATGAACGTGGCCCTCAGGGCATGGCGCAACTCTCTGGAAGGAGCAGAATCGCCTGTTATCGACGGATTTACCGGCGAACAGCGGTTCTTCATGGGCTGGGGTCAGATCTGGCGTATCAAGTTCCGTGACGAATCACTTCGCCAACAGCTGGTTACCGGTCCGCATTCCCCCGGCAAATACCGCGTGCTGGGCATCCTGTCCAATATGCCGGAGTTTTATGAGGCATTTGAGGTGCAGCCGGGTGACCCGATGTATCGCGAAGAGGATATTCGCGTACGCATCTGGTAGGATTGTGGTGGCGTTCCCTTGCCCGAAAAACCGAATGCAACCCAAAGGCAACGTTACGTTGACTCTTGCTGTTTCTGCCAATAGTAGCTATTGTGTTTTCAGGATACAGAGCGTGCGTGACCTCTGCAGTGTTATTCCGGTGATGATCTGACTTCGGCGCTTGTGGTGCTTGCTTCTTTCACCCCTCGCCTGCCGGACCTGATTATTCGGCAACCGCATGTGACCACCAGGTGACAAATTCCGGAATGGGTGAAGGGCAATTGCTGAAACACCTGCATCACGCAATAACGATTTTTGACGGAACGCAAACGAGACTTTTTTCAGCCATATTTCCATGTACGGATCACTTCAAAAAGAGCTTCAAAAGGAACTTGCCACTATCCGGGAAGATGGACTCTATAAAACAGAGCGAGTGCTCACATCGCCCCAGGGCGCGGATGTCACCACCGACGACGGCAGGGAAGTCATCAACTTCTGCGCCAACAATTACCTCGGACTCTCATCCCACCCCAGGATCGTTGAGGCGGCCAAAAGTGCGGTTGATAAACGGGGTTTCGGCCTGTCGTCGGTACGCTTCATATGCGGCACCCAGGACATCCACCGGGAGCTGGAGCGGAAAATCGCCGATTTTGTGGGGATGGAGGATGCCATTCTCTATGCCGCCGCCTTTGATGCCAATGGCGGGGTGTTCGAACCGCTGTTCGGCCCCGAAGACGCCATCATCTCCGATCAGCTCAACCACGCCTCCATTATCGACGGGGTGCGCCTGACCAAGTCCCGCCGGTATGTGTACAAGAACAATGACATGGTTGATCTGGAGGCCAGGCTGAAAGAGGCTTCTGATGCGCGACACCGGATTATCGTTACCGATGGCGTGTTTTCGATGGACGGTACCATCGCACAGCTCGATAAAATCTGTGATCTGGCGGACCGGTACGATGCGCTTGTGATGTCGGATGAATGTCATGCTACCGGCTTTGTGGGTCCTACGGGCCGCGGCGTGCATGAATACCATAATGTCATGGGCCGGGTGGATATCATCACCGGCACTTTCGGCAAGGCCCTTGGCGGGGCCTCAGGTGGCTTTACCGCCTCACACAAAGAGGTGATCGATCTGCTGCGGCAACGATCCCGCCCATATCTGTTTTCCAACACCGTTGCCCCCGCAGTTGTCGGCGGCTCCATTGCGGCACTGGATCTGCTGGAAAGCACCGGTGATTTGCGCAAACGGCTCATGGAGAACACCCGTTGGTTCCGCTCGGAAATGGCCTGCGCCGGATTTGACATCCCGGATGGAGAGCACCCGATCGTGCCGGTTATGCTGTACGACGCCAAAATCGCCCAGAAATTTGCCGCCGACCTGCTTAATGAAGGTATTTATGTGACCGGATTCTATTATCCGGTCGTCCCCAAAGGCCGGGCGCGCATCCGCGTTCAGCTTTCGGCCGTTCACGAACAGGCGCATCTGGAACGTGCTGTCACCGCATTCCGGAATATCGGCAACCGCCTCGGAGTGATCTAATCCAATTCGCATCACCAAAATCAACCAATGAGCGCTTCGCAACAGAACAACAACCGGATTCTCGTCACAGGTGCGGCCGGTCAGCTTGGGATCGAACTCACAACCCGGCTTCGCAAGAAAGTCGGGGCAGACAACGTAATCGCTACCGATATACGAAAACCGGAATATGCCGTTGGCCTGCCGGACGGGCCTTTTGAGTTTCTCGATGTATTGGACAGGAGCGCGCTTTTCAGCCTGGCCGAAGGGTACCGTATTGGGACGATATATCACCTCTCGGCCATCCTCTCGGCCCGCGGCGAAAAACAGATTGAAGCCACCTGGCGCCTCAACATCAACGGCCTGCTTAATGTATTGGAGCTGGGCCGCACCGAACCGGGCATGCGCATCTTCTGGCCCAGTTCCATTGCCGTATTCGGACCGGATGCCCCTGCGCACCGGACTCCTCAAAATACGCCGCTCAATCCCACAACCGTTTATGGCATCAGTAAAGTGGCCGGCGAGCACTGGTGCGCGTATTATCACCGACGATACGGGGTGGATGTCAGAAGTCTCAGATACCCGGGCCTGATCGGCTGGAGATCGGAGCCCGGCGGCGGCACCACCGATTATGCCGTTGACATGCTGAAGCGTGCGGCCTCCGGGAGCGAATTCGAGTGTCCGGTTGACCGTGAAACTCCGCTTCCCATGATGTACATGGATGATGCGGTAAATGCCGCGCTTCGACTGATGGCGGCCGAGGCCGGCCAGATCGGGATTCGCACCAGCTACAACATCACGGCCATGAGTTTCACCCCCGGCGATCTTGAAGAGGCCATCCAAAAGCACAGACGTCGATTTCGTGTTCGTTATGCACCGGATGAGCGCGATTCCATCGCCAGGAGCTGGCCGGACAGCGTCGATGACCGGGCGGCGCGTGAAGACTGGAGCTGGCACCCGGAATTTGATCTTGATGCAACTGTTACCACCTTTTTCCTTTCAAACTCCGAATACCGCTTTTCACCAGAAAAAGTGTAGCATCATATGATATGACCACACAAGACCCAAGTCAGGCGATGGAAGAGACGGCGTAAAGGTGTAGCGTCATGTAATATGACCCCGACCGGGTGAAACCATTGATCCTTTTTTTTCACTGCCCAGGATTAACCATCTGTTTTTAGTCCTCAGATTTTAGTCTCTCAATTTCTTCCTTCCATTTCCTCCTTCCATTAACCACAAATCGCTCTACCTTATCATCATCTTTTTTAATTGAAAGTCCATTCGGTATAATTCCCAAAGTATTATAGAAGCCGACCTCCTGAACTTGACCAATTCCAATGATCTCTTCATGGTTCTGAACATTAAGTTTATGTGATTTAAAATGGATTCTATCTTCAAGCAGATAAAGAACCCCTCCAACTGATTCAACATTCTTCAAATGATTAGCCCCACCCGAACGGATAATCGACTCTCCTTTCATGTTTTCAATTTGAGTCTGCTCTTTTACCATCCTGGAGGTCACGAAGTAATACATCGCAACTCCAACAGCAAGTCCTGTTACTGGACCGGCAATCAAGGCATATTCAATTGCAATATAAAACGCATAAAAAAGCCCCGATAACAGGCCGAAAGCAATTCCGGCTATGATTGAGTTTCTTTTTTCTGTCATAATTTTTTCTCCCATGGCAGCTCCATTTGAAGATTGTTCGTTATAGAAATAAATCCGGACCTCAACCACGTATGATTGAAGCCCGGATACCTGGATATCATTAACTACTGGTAATCAACTACCTCCATTATCAAAGATTCGATCAAACAACTGCTTTGCGGCATTTGTGGCCGAAGCTCCGGCCGACGTGCCAAGGGCACCAGCTGCGGCTCCCGGGCCACAACCAATTCCACCAACAACGGCTCCTCCCATACATCCTGCAACTGCACCGCCCACTGCTCCGCCGACATCGGCTCTGACCATTGACCTTCCATTAAACCACTGGATTTCATCAAAAAAATCGGCGTTGAGAGACTTGTGATATTCAGCGTAGTCGCTTCCGACCAGAGCCTTGACCCACTCCTCATAATGCTGCTCCCAATACTCAGCCGATTCAATACCAACAGAAGTAGCCGCATAGATGACATATCGCTGCTCAGGATCCAGCTTCTGAACCGCATCACTTGAATTAATGCGTTCAAGGGCACTGATCATCTCCTCCCCGTTTTCAGAGGTTTCAATGATTCGGTCCACTTCCTCCAAAATATCCCACTGCTGTTCAGTGAGATTTTCAACTGCCGAGGCACTCAGCCGATCCATTACATGTCCCGCTTTGTTTACATTACCAAGATGGTCATCCGACTGTGCATTGATCAATTCTCCTGCAACTATTTTACGAATATCACCTTTGTCCATATTGTGCATTAACTCCTTTGAAGCAATGCTGTTGGTAAGTGACTCCTCCATAAAGCGAATTGCGGAAGACCGGTCTTCAAAAGGTTCCGTATTTCCTTGCAGGTCAGCAAGCACATCCGCCATAACCTCGTTGTGTAACATCCCGACCACCCGATACTGCTCAAGGGTCTCATCCGGTTTCTGGATAACTCCCTTGTCGCCCATATCATGTGTACAATATGTCACAAAAAAGAAAGACAGAAGTAATATTGCTGTCATTGCGATCGATTTATTTCTGTTGTTTTTCATAATCCGACACCCATGATTTATAGTTATAATTTATCAACTTAGGCTCCTCAGACCTCAGTTATGATTCGGTACTCTTGAGAGTCCAATGCCGGTGGATCCTTACACTTTTTTTCGAAAAAAAAAGACATGGCCGAAACCCGGTATCTGTCCGCGAATCCGGGCTTATCGCCGTTTCCTGCCGTATGAGATACCGATGCCTTTAGACGATCGCCGCAAAAAAACAGTCAGTGTATTCAAGAGGTGTGCAAGTCCTTTCAGACTAAAGGCGCAGGACCCGGCGCATGACGGCTCATCCTATTCCGGAAACTCTATTCAGCCCGGTCCAATTCGCAGGGAAGCGCCATATAACCCATGAAATAGCTCCTTTTTCATGGGGATGCCATGGAGTTGCTATGGAGATATCAGAACGAAGATCAGAAACCAGGCCGGTCACAATCCAAAAATTGTCACGTCCCAGGCAGACAAAATATGGGTGCGAGTCACGTTATACGGACATGGATCACACAAACCGGCCGATCCTGCAACCCTATTTCGTCAGCGAAATGCCTTTTTTAAACAGATCGCGCCGCTCTTTGGAAATACCGATCACAATGGCGGGAACCACGAAAAGGGTCAACAGCGTCGCAAAAGCGAGTCCGCCGATCACCGACTTGGCAAGCGGACTCCAGGTCTCGGCCCCCACGCCCAGCTCAAGGGCCAGCGGAATCATGGAGAAGATGGTGGTCATGGCGGTGAGCAGAATCGGACGCATTCTGCGCTTGCATGCCTGGAGGAAGGCGATCAGATAGGCGCGGTCAGGAATCAGGCTCTGATCCGAAACCGGTCCCGATCCGCTGCCGGCCAGTTTTCTGCCGGTGCTTTGATGGATATAGTCAACCAGTACGATCCCGTTGTTCACGACAATACCCACCAGAATCACGATACCGATATAAGCCGGCACACTCAGCGGGGTTCCGGTGACAAAAAGAAACACCAGCGATCCGAAGAAGGCCAGAGGTACGGTGAACATGATGATAAACGGGTCGCGGAAGTTTTCAAACAGGGACGCCATCACCATATAGGTGAGCAGCAGAGCGAAGATAAACGCGATACCCATTTCGCGGGCACTGTCGTCCTGGAAGCGCGACCTGCCGCTAAAATCATATCGATACCCGTCCGGAAGAACGATTTCGTTGGTGATGATATCGTCCACCACACTGCGGTACCGGTCGTGCTCTACATTGATCATGATGCTCATGTCGAGTACCAGCTCCCGGTCACGGCGCGACAGCCGCTGCATGCTCTCCCTCAATTCGAAACTGCCCAGCGCGGTAATCGGCACACGCGCGTCATCCAGCTGAAGCAGCTCCAGGGCAAACATATCCTCCCGGTTTTCAAAACGGTCCCGGACATTGCGGATCTCAATAGGGATTTCCCGCCCCTGCTCCAGGTAGTATCCGCCGCGACTGCCACGCGCCTGGGTGCCAAACGCGCTTGCCACCTGCATGGTACGCACATCCAGCCGGGCAATCCGCTCGCGGTCCGGGTGGAATTCAAACTCCGGACCGGGCCGCGATCTCGGATTGGAGACCGACATCACCTCCGGCTCCCGAATCAGGCGTTCTTCAATCCGGTAGGACAGTTCTCGAAGTCTTTCCATATCAGGGCCGTACAGCGTTACCTGGAGCCCGCGGGGACCCCATCGGCCGCCTCGCATGCCGCCCGGCCCCGATCCCGCGACCGATATGTCCAGCTCTACACCGGGGTCCTCAAACCGATCGGTCACCTCGGCGATAACATCATCGGTGGTTTTTCTTCGCTCGCGCTGATCCACCAGCAACACCTTGATCTCCCCGATATTGCTTTGTGTGGACCATCGCTGCCGCCCGATACTTGTTATGACGGTTCGTACTTCGGGCATTTCCAGCAGATCGTCGGAATAATTGCGGAGCAGTTCTGCGGTGGATGTCAATTGGGTGCCGGCCGGCAGATCAACACGCATATCGAATTCGCCCGTATCGCTTTCCGGGAAAAACTCACCGGGGATGGTCCGGAACAGGAACAGCGAGCCTCCGATCACCAGAAGCACAAACATGGCCACCACGTACTTCCGCCGCAGGATCCAGAACAGGATTTTTCCATAGTTTTTTTCGACCAGGTGGATGAGTTTGAACATCCCCTTGCGCCGTGTGAACTGCTCGGGCCGTAACACCAGAGATGCCAGCACCGGTATGAGAATGATTGCAGCCAGGAAAGAGCTGGTGATGGCGATTGATATTGTCAGTGCCAGATCGCGGGTGATGGTTCCGGTGACTCCGGTAACCCCGAGAATCGGAACAAAAACGGCCAGAGTGGTTAGTGTGGAGCCTAGCAACGCTCCGGCCACTTCATTGGTGCCCTCCAGGGCGGCGCGGAATCGATTCTGCCCCTGGACCAGTCGGTTGGCAATACTTTCGGTGACCACAATGGAGTTGTCCACAAGCAGCCCGATTGCCAGCGCCAATCCCGTTATGGAGATGATGTTCAGGGTGATGCCCACCGCATACATGGCGGCGAACGTGGCGGTAATTGAAACAGGAATGCTCATCGCAACTACCAGGGCCACACGCCATCCGCCCATAAACAACAGCAGAATAAAAATTACTACGGTAAGCGCAATGACAGCCGATTGTGCCAGGTTGTTGATGGATTCCTCGATGAAATCTCCTTCGTTGCTAAGCACCTGCATGGTAACACTGGCGGGCAGCACTTCACCCATACCCTGCATTTCATCAATAACCGCATGGGCCACATCGAGAGTGTTAGCATCGGACTGTTTCTGTATCTGTACCGTTACGCTGTTTTTGCCGTTGACCTCCTCGATTGAGTTGATGTCCGCGAAGGTGTTTTCCACCCGGGCAACATCGGAAACGCGGATGAGCGCACCGTCATCGCCGTTCCTGACAATCGTCTGCGAGATCTCCTCCAGCGACCGGAACATCGATTCGGCCCGGATGCTGTAACTGACGCGGTCGGCGACCAGGTTACCGATCGGCTGGTTGACATTATTGTCCTGGATGGCGGATACGACATCAGACGGCACCACCCGGTGGCGGCTCATGGCGGCGGGATCGAGACTGACAAAAAAGCTGCGTTCGAGTCCGCCTTGCGTTTCGGCCGACGCGACTCCGCGCAATCGTTCAAATCTCGGCTCAATCAACTCGGCCGACAGCTGCCGCAATTCATCGAGACCCAATACCGGCGATTCCACGCTGATTTGGATGATCGGGGCGCTTTCCGGATCGAACTGAAAGATCACCGGCTCATTGGCCTCGGTAGGCAGCTGAGGCCGCACCCGGTCCATGGCCTCCCGCAACTTCATCTCCGTGTACTGGACATCGGCACCGGGCTTCAGGCTCAGAATCAGAAACGCTCCGCCGCGCCGCACATTCGACTCCAGCTGGTCGATGCCCTCCACCCCCATAATGGCGCCTTCGATGGGCTCTACAACGAGCCGTGACATATCGTCGGGCGCCACGTTGGCGTAGTTCACCGAAACCGCGAGCACGGGGATGTTGAACTGCGGCATCAGCGTGATTTTCAGATTCGCCAGCGAAAACAGGCCGAACCCCACCACGAGCAGCGACATCATGAAGACCGTGACCGGCCGCTTCAGTATTCGTTCTGTGATAGTAATCTTTTTCATCGGTCTGTCGGGTGGTACCGGGCGCCCTCAATGGCGATTCCGGCTACTTATCGGGTTTGGTATCGTTGGTCGGTTGACCTCGGTGCGCGGTTTACCGGTAATGCTGACGCCGGCTCCGCATGCTGATGCTGTTGTTGGTCAAGCGTGTTGATGCTGTCATATGTTCCGCGTGTTCAGGCTGCTGTCGGATCCGGATTTCAATCGTTGTTTGGTTTTCGGTGTGATGGCTTTTCGGTTTCATCCTTCCTGCACGAGCGGATCTTCCTTGCGCAAACCGGTGAAGCCGGCTTTTTCGGCCATACGGTTAACGAGATTGTACATGCACGGTACTGCAAAAAGCATGAGCAGGGTCGACATGGCCAGCCCGCCGATCACGGTTCGTGCCATCGGGCTCCAGGTTTCCGACCCGGCGCCAAGCTGCAGCGCCAGCGGGGTCATGGCCAGAATCGTGGTGAGGGCGGTCATCAGAATCGGGCGAAGCCTGCGCGAGGCACCGTTAACGATCGCCTGATGCCGCTCCTGACCGCGAGCCTGCAGGATTTTGATATAGTCGATCATAACAATGCCGTTGTTGACCACGATGCCGGTAAGCAGAACCAATCCGACCATGGCGGTTACACTTACCGGAGTGCCGGTGGCCCAGAGCATGAGCAGCACGCCGGTGAGGGCCAGGGGGATGGTGACGATAATAATCAGCGGTTCAAGCAGACTTTCGAACTGGGACGCCATCACCATGTAGGTCAGTACACCCGCCACAATGAAAGCGATCATGAGGTAGAAAAACGAACGCTGCTGATCTTCGGCGGCGCCCCCCACTTCATAGCGGTACCCTTCGGGCCATTGCAGGGTGTTGAGTGCGTCGCGCGTGCGCTGCGTGGCGGTTTGCAGATCAATGCCGCCCAGGTCGGCGTTGACTTCAACCATGCGTTCCTGGTTGATGCGGTGGATGCTGGCCGGACCGGTTACGCGCTCGATGCGGGCGAGGTTCTTCAGGGGCATCCAGTCGCCCTGCGGGGTGCGGATCTGGATCTCATCCACCATGCCGGAATGTGCACGGTCGAACGGGTCAAGCTGCACCAGTACTTCAAACTCAATGCCCTGATCCACAAATGTGGTGGCGAGGTTGCCGCGAACCGCGTCACTCACGGCGCTGGTCACCTGAGCGGTAGTCATACCAACGCGCGCAATCCGTTCTCGGTCCATGATGAGGCGCAGTTCGGGTCGCCCCTGGTCAGCGGTGCTGAACAGGCCGGTGATACCTTCGATGCCGCGCATCCGCTGCATGGCTGCGTATGCCAGGTCTTCGCGAACCTCCGGGTCGAATCCGTATATTTGAACAATCAGGCCGGTTTCACCATCCGGACTGAGCGGATCTTCCCGCAACTCCCGGATGTTGGCGGCGGGTACTTCCATCAGGGCCTCCAGCAGCGAAGCGGTGATTTGGAACTGGCTGCGCGACCGATCCTGAACCGGAACCAGTTCAATACGCACCACTCCCTGATTACCGCCGGGGTTGTCGGCCCCTTCGATGCCGATTTTGTCGCCATAGTCCGAAACCACAAGCCGGGTTTCGGGTACTTCACGGGCGATGACCTCCTCAACCTGACGAATGGTTCGCTCAAGCTCGAACAGGTTGACACCCGGTTCACGCTGGACCTCAAGCACGATCCTGTTTTCATCGACTTCCGGAAAAAATTCACCGCCAAGCTGGTAAAAAATCGGGAGCGATATCAACAGGAGAAGGAAGGCGAACAGCACTGTTAGTCCGCTGCGGTGAAGAACGTTGTCGATGGTCTGGCGGTAGCCGTTCTCGACCCTGTCGAATCCTCGCCCAAGTGCCGGAGCCACATTTTGGGCAAAAAACGTACCTATCAGATGGAACAGCCATGCCAGTGCGCGGTACACCGGATACACCGGCAGGAACACCAGAAAAACCGGAATGCTGAGAATGCGGGTGGTGATGGACCTTCGGCGCCACTCCAGCAGACGCCGGAGCGCGGACGGATTGCGATCTGCGCCGGAGATCTGTTGCGTACCAGGGGAAGTCTGCTTGTCGGTGGATGATTCGCGCTCAGAGCCGGCGTCCGATTCCGAAGCTTCCGCCTCTTTCCGCCGCTGCTCCCATCCGAAAAAACGGGAAGCCATAACGGGGATGAGGGTCAGTGCCACCAGCACCGAAACAATCAGCGCGAACGAAACGGTAAGGGCCAGATCACGGAACAGCAGACCGGCGATGCCCGGCACAAAAAGGACCGGGAGAAAAACAACGAGGGTGGTCAGCGTGGACATCACCACCGGACCGGATACTTCCCTGGCTCCCTGCATCGCCGCATCCCTGCCGCTCTCCCCATCCTCGCGGAACCGGAAGATGTTCTCCAGTACCACCACGGCGTTGTCCACAACAAGGCCGACGGCCAGGGTGAGTCCCGACAGCGAAATGATATTCATGCTCACATCCGCCCAGTGCATAATGCTGAAGGTCGCGATGATCGACACGGGGATGGAGATGGCCACAATGAGCGATGAGCGGCCGCTGCGCAGAAAAAGCAGCAGCATCAGCATTACCAGGAACACGGCCTGCAGGCCGGTCAGAATCAGGTTGCGGATGGACATCTCGATGAAATCGGCCTGGTTGGTGAGCACATCCAGCTGAACGCCGGATGGCAGGATGGCGCGAAGGTCATCCAGGGAGCCCATCACTCCGCCGGCCGCCATCACCACATTGCTGTCGCTTTGGCGGTACACATTGAGGATGACACCGTCGTTGCCCTGAACACGCACGTTGCCGATAGGCTGGGCGATGCCGTCTTCCACCCGGGCGACATCCCTCAGGTACACGGGGTTGCCCTCGTTGGTGCCGACGATGGCACTGCGGATCTGGTCGATATTCCGGAAATCTCCAACCGTTCTGAGCGAGTAAGTGGTTTCGCCCTCTTCGAGCTGGCCGGCCGGTACCTGGATATTCTCGTCGCGCAGTGTTGCTGCGATATCGGAGATACTGAGGTTGTAGGCACGCATATCGGCATTGCGCAACCGAATGTTGATCTGCCGCTCGTAACCGCCAGCGGTGGCGGCGGAGGCGACACCACTGATCCGCTCAATGCGCTGTTCCAGCTGCTGGGTGGCGATGGTGCGCAACTCCCTGGGGCTGCGGGTCTGACTGGTGAGGGTGAGCACCACCACCGGCTCGTCGTTGGGGTCGTAGGAAAAAACAACGGGCTGTTCGGCATCCCGGGGAAGTGTTCGGCGGATCATATCGAGCTGCTTGCGCACCTCGGTTTCAGCAAAAAACAGATCGGTGCCCCAGTCGAAGTTGAGGCGAACGACCGATGCTCCCTGGCTGGACTGCGACCGTACCCGCTGGATGCCCGAAACACTGCCGACGGTCTCTTCGATGGGCCGGGTAATGAGGGTTTCGATATCTTCCGGAGCGACCCCTTCGTAGGTGGTGTAGACGGTCACGGTCGGGAACGAGACATCCGGGTAGAGATTCAAGCGCAGATTCATCAGCCCGAAAATCCCGAATCCGATAAGTATCAGGCTTGCCATCAGAAAGGTGACAGGCCGGTTGACTGCAAGTCTGGATAAATTCTTCATAAATTAGCGGTTGCTGCGCCCTTGGCCGCGTCCCTGTCCCTGGCCCGGTTGTTGTCGATCTGCTTCCAGCTGTTGTCCGTCCCCGGCTCCGGGCCGGTCACGGCCGACGACTCGTACCGGTTGCCCGTCCATCAGGTTACGCTGACCGGTAATAATGAGTTGTTCTCCCGCTTCAAGGCCCGACAACACTTCGACCCGCTCGCCCTGCTCGAGTCCGATTTCCAGTTCCCGCTGCTGCGCGACCGTGTCCCCAGCCACAACAAACGCGTTGTAGGTACGCCGGATTTCGACGGTATTTGTTTCCGGCTCGATGTAGGTATCGATCTGTTCCAGCATGGCGGATCGCGGGATCACGACGGCATCCTCGTGGGTGATAAGGGTGATGCGCGCTTCCACCAGCGCTCCCTGCCTGATAGAGCGGGTTACGTTGGTCAGGCTCACCACCACCTCACCCAGACCGCTATTGGGATTGAGTTGTGGACTGATACGGGACACAACGCCCTCGGCGGCAAGTTCTTCACGGTTGGACAAGCTCAGAGCCACCGGCAGTCCGATACTCAGATCTTCCCAATCCTGCATCGGCAGGAACAGACGTGTTTCGTAGCCGACCAAATTGGCCACTTCAAATGCCGCTTCGCCGGTGCGGGCCAGATCGCCCTCGGCGATCATACGTTGCAGGACAACCCCATCCACCGGTGAACGAATTTCGGTATTTTCCAGGTCCTCTCGGCTTTGTGTGAGGGCGGCCCGGGCCGATTCCAGCTGAGCCCGGCTGCTTTCGAATGCGCTTCGGGCGTCCTCAAATTCGCTGGAACTGCTGGCTCCACGTTCATAGAGCTGCTGCTGCCTGACGAAGGCGGAACTGTCCCGCTCAAAGGCCGACCGGCTCTGCCTGAGTTGCGCCCGGGCCTGTTCAAGGGCATCCCGGTAAGGCACATCATAAATTTTGGCAAGGACTTCTCCGCTCGAAACCGAGTCACCAAGATCGGCGTGAATACGGGTAACGCGGTTGCTCACCTGGGGAATGATGGATATCACATCCTGTGCCCTGATGGTGCCGAAAGAGCGCACCTGGTCGGAGATGGAAGAGGTGGTGACGGATTCGGCCTCGACGCTTACGGCCTGGCCGCGGGGTTGGCCCCATCCTCCCGGTCCTGAACCGGGACCCTGGGGACCGCCATTATCGGAGCCACAAGCTGCCATCAAGGCAACGAAAAGAAACAGGAAAAAACGGTGTAATAATTGCAAGGTCAATGAATTGGTCTATATTTGTTATGGTAAGAACGGAAGCGGTAAAAAATCATTATTTCATCACCTGCACGGCAGAGCAGGCTCTGGCGAAAAACACTTTCTGGCAATTAGACGTTCGTGCGCCGCTAAAGTTTGCGGGTTCAATTGATTGCCGATTTAGCACAATATTGATTCAATGTGGCCTGTCACATCTGCCGCATTGGTACAACATAGCCTCAATCCTCCCTCTGATGGTTATATGCGTGCCTTCATCCCGCCCGGCAGTCTCTGTCCGGAGTCAATCCATATAGGGATAACGCCATTCCCGCGGCGGATCAAACGTTTCCTTGATCGAGCGTGCGGAGAGCCAGCGCAGCATATTTTGCCGACTACCGGCCTTGTCGTTGGTGCCGGACCTGCGGGCACCGCCGAACGGCTGCTGATCGACCACCGCCGCCGTCGGCTTGTCGTTGATGTAGAAGTTGCCGGCGGCATCACGCAGGGCATCGGCCATCTTCTTGAGGACATAGCGATTCTTGGCGAAAATCGCACCGGTCAGACCGTATGGCGAAGTTTCATTGCAGAGCTTGAGGGTCTCCTCGAAGCTGTCGTCCTTATAGACAAAGATCGTAAGAACCGGTCCGAATATCTCCTCCTCCATCGTCTTAAACCGGGGATTGGTGGTGAGGATGACCGTCGGTTCCACGAAATAACCGGTAGAATCGTCGTAACCGCCTCCGGCGATGATTTCGGCATCTTCCGCTTCCCTGGCGAAATCAATATAGCCGGTGATGCTGTCGAACGCTTTCTTATCGATAACAGCGCCCATAAATGTTGAAAAATCCTGTACGTCGCCGGTCTTTATCGCGGCCACTTCCTTGAGGAAGGATTCGCGGAACCCGGGCCAGAACGACTCCGGCACATACATGCGGGATGCCGCCGAGCATTTTTGTCCCTGGTATTCAAAGGCACCTCTGAGAGCGGCGACCGTTACCTCTTCCACCGAGGCCGAGTTATGGACGAAGATAAAATCCTTGCCTCCGGTCTCCCCGACAATACGCGGGTAAGAGTGATATTTGTCGATATTATCCGCGATACTTTTCCAAAGGTGGTTGAACGTGCCTTCGGATCCGGTGAACTGCAGTCCGGCAAAATGCGGACTCCGGATGACCGGGTTGCCGACATTCGGGCCCGAACCCGGCAGGAAATTGATCACCCCGTCGGGGAGTCCCGCTTCCTGCAGCAGACGCATCACATAATAATTGGAATAGATGGAGCTGGTTGCGGGTTTCCAGAGCACCACGTTTCCACACATGGCCATGGAAGTCGGCAGGTTCACTCCGATGGCCGTAAAGTTGAATGGCGTTACGGCAAAGAGAAAACCCTCCAGCGGACGGTACTCTACCTTGTTCCACATCCCTTCGGGCGAACTGGGCTGATCGGCCATCACGCTGGTGAGATAGTAGGCGTTGAACCGGAAGAAATCCGCCAGCTCCCCTACCGCTTCGATTTCCGACTGTTGCGGGGTTTTCGACTGACCCAGCATGGTAGCGGCGTTAATGGTGTAGCGCCAGGTGCCGGTCAGCAGATCGGCTGCCTTCAGAAAAACCGCAACACGCTCTTCCCAGGGGGTAGCCGCCCATACCGAACGGGCATCAAGCGCCGCCTCAATGGCTCTTTCCACCTCTTTCTCTCCGGCCTTGTGAAGCGTTCCGAGTTTGTGGCCGTGGTTGTGCGGCATCACTACGGGGCTGGTATCGCCTGTGCGGACTTCCTCCCCGCCGATGATCAGGGGAATATCCACTTCCTGTGACGATAAACGCTTGATCGCCGCTTTCAACCCCTCCCGCTCCGGAGTTCCCGGGGCATAAGAGTTATAGGGTTCATTCCTGGGTACGGGTACATTGAAATGGGCCTGAGTCATGCCTGCTCCTGTTTGTTTATTCAAATTGTGTGATACAGTATACTATTCAAGCGCTTTTTCCGCGCAGTGAGTTCCATGGTGAGCCGACAAAATAAGGCATAGCGCGTTTAAGAATCCAGCAAATCCACAGATCCTTTGCAATTTCGGTTCGATTTCAATAAAAACAGTGCGTAATCAAAATCTACCGGTTGCCATTTCTCCGTTTCCTGACTGTCATTATCTCATTTCCCAGACATCTTTTTTTCTTTTTAGATCGGATTTCCACCCAAATCTTGAGATAACCATAATTTAATACACAAGCAAAAGCCCTTCCAACTCTGGTTTCATACATTTTTTTAAACTTTTTTTCTGAAAGCGATTCGACCGAATTTTAGCTCCCAGAAAAGCGCTATCACATTTGATAACGATAAAATAATAGTGTGAAGCACCCCATTTTAATTCCTGGAAAAGCCCTTTCACAACCGACACTTTTCCTGGTGAAATCCTTTTATATGGAACAGGAGAAACGTTTTTATCAAAAAATTAGTTATCTTTGTAACAGATCGAGAGAAAGAGTTTCTCTCTTGTTCCAGAAATTTGAGTCATTACAAAAAACAAAAACAAATAAGACACAAATCATGAAACATCGCATTATACACAAAGCGACCGAATACCTAACAAACAAAAAAAACAGACCTATGAGAAATCCACTTAAAAACACCCCGACCATTATCTTTGCAGCGCTGGTACCCATTGTCATTGGAGCGGCTCTGCTGATCTTCAACAGTACTCCGGCAACCTATGAGAAAGCGGATGTCAAAACTGCTGTATGGGTGCTGGACATTAACGATGCTGTTCTTGGTACCGATTCACTCGGCACACTTACGGCCAATCTCTATGAGGAAACCAGAGGCGAACGCCGGACGGAAGTGCTTAATCCAATCATCAACGATATCGAGCGTCTGCTTGGCAACACCAACCGGGAGACTCCCGCACTGTTGGCCGATCTGCTCAGAGACCTCTCTGTAGAACACCCGTCAGAAGAAATCCGCCGCAACGCCTACATAGCCATGGTTGTCGCTCTTGACAGCGAAATCATGGACTACGACGCCCCCTTTCAATCCCGAAGCGAATTCGTTTTCAACTGATCGTGGTGGCGTTTATTCATCATATCACCACTTTTTTCCAATCTGGTTACGCCGAATCATCGTTCGGATGTAACCGCCGCCCATCCTGTGGCCCGGAGACGGCCTGAGTAAAAACATACCCCACTGACCCGCGCGGTCACCTGTCCTATTTGTCTCCACTCTCAACAGCATTGATACTTCACAGCCGGTTTGCACCTTCGCATTATTCAAGCGACCGTCCCCGTGATACGTTGCGCACTAAACTGACTGACAATCCAGCCGGTTGACGTTTTCTGGTTATCAGCACGGTATCGCCATGTCGTCCTTGTGATGTCCCGCCAAATCCAGCCGGCAACCGATAATCGGTCTGATCCTGCCTTCGATTTGCCGTATTGTCCATTACGCGTGAAGAAATGCACTTTTATGCCCTGAACAGTCGGATTGATCCTGCCATCGATTTGCCGCCTTGATCCGGACATTGCTCTGCACACCAGTTATTTGTCAGATCCGCAGCCAAACGTTATTTTTTGACAGGGCACTGCGACAGAATAGTGTCCGTGCATGAGTCGACCCTGGTCGCGACAGCCGGCGTTCCAATCCATCCCAAATCCTGCGAATATGTCTTTTCAAAAAAAGAATGTCATCGTAACCGGGGCAGCCAACGGCATCGGTCGTGTCATTGCCCGAACATTCGCTGAAAAGGGCGCTTTTGTCGCCCTGGCCGATATCGACGACGGTGCCGGCAAGGCACTGGAACATGCCATTCGGGAGGATGGGTTTGGTGCGCGATTTTTTCATGCGGACGTCTCTGATCCCGGCTCGGTTGAAAAGCTGATCAAGCATACAACCGCCGCATGCGGATCCATTGACATCCTCATCAACAATGCCGGCGTTTCGGAGTTTACCCCTTTTTATAATTTGACGACCGATGAATGGGACCGTATCCTCAATACGAATCTGCGTGGAGCCTTCCTGTGCGCGCGGGAATCAGCGAGGGTCATGTGTGAGAACGGCGGCGGGTCCATTGTCAACATCGCATCCACCCGTGCACTCATGTCGGAGCCGGGATCTGAAGCCTATGCCGCTTCCAAGGGCGGATTGCTGGCACTCACGCACGCGCTGGCCCTGTCACTGGCCGATGACCGGATCACGGTCAATGCCGTTAGTCCGGGCTGGATCCACACCGGCGACTACACCTCCCTGCGTGATATCGACCATCAGCAGCATCCCTCCCGCCGCGTGGGCCGGCCGGCAGACATTGCCCGCGCCTGCCTGTTCCTCTGCGATCCCGAAAACAATTTCATCACCGGAGAAAACCTGGTGATCGACGGCGGCATGACACGGAAAATGATTTATGAGCATTGATGAAATGCTTGCAGATTCGAAGCCGGCCATATAGCCATCCGCCATTACGATGTTGTTATGCAGATCCGGAACCTATAACGACATTTCGATGCCGGCCCTCATCCAGCGGCCCGGTTGCGGGACGTTCGGAATATCCATGTAACTGGTATCCAGCACATTGGATGCTTCCATGAACAGCCTGGCCTCCCCAATTCGGTAAAAAAGGTTCAGATCTACGGTCCAGAATGAATCAAACGGCCGGGTGCCGGTAAACTCGCCCTCTTCATAATGCAAATACTCCCCGGCCCGGTCCTGCCAGGTTACGGTGGAAAGCACGCCGCCGTTACGGGCTACCGGCAGCAGCAGAGAGATATCCACCTTGTGCGTCAGGTGATCCAGCACATAATTGGAGATAAACTCACCGCTCTGCTTATCGGCATGCATATAGGTGTATTGCAGCGACAGGTAACTGTGGACAGAATAAACTGCAGACGGCGAATGGCTGGTGGTTGTTTCCGGAGGGCTGGAATCGCCGGATGCATTAGCCAAATACTGATTCCGGGGAGCTGTGGATGCATTTTGACTGCCGGCTCCGGATGTCTGAGAGCGACGCGCAATTGCCGCGGCCGTCCGGCGGGATCCGAGCGGAATGCGGATGCCGGCTTCAAAACCGGTGATATTCACGCTGGTCAGGTTCTCACTGCGCCAAAGCTTGTCATCCGGGCGTCGGATCCAGTCAATCATGTTGGTCCCTCGGCGGTGAAAAACGGCGGCATCTGTCTCCACACCGTTCCAGGAGCTTTTCAGGCCGGTTTCGACGGTAATGGCCTCTTCCGGTTCAAGATCGGGATTACCCAGGTTATCCGGTCCGCTATAAAACAGATCGGTGAATGTCGGGAGCCGAAGCGTGCGGTTGGCGCTCAGATACCAGCGTAAATGCTCGTGTAGCCGCAAGCCGAGATCCGCCCCGGGGAAAAGGGTCACCGGCACATCCAGGTCGGAATTGGAATAAATGAGGGTCCCGGCGGAAAAGGAGAACGGACCGGTGGCATAACTTTGCTCGAGCATCAGGCTGAGTCCGCTGCGATGGTAGGCGTGGGTGAACCAGGCATCGTCATAACCGGAAACCCGGCGGGGCGCGGACATCGGTTCACCAAGGACATTGCTGTAGATATGCTCATAACGGTAATCGAGGCCGACCGAGCTGGCGCCGAACCGGCTGCTGTAGACCCAGTTGAGTGAAGCCCCCAGAATATCGGTCTGATGGTAGTTATGACCGCCGTACCAGTCGGGCGACTCATGGCGAAACAACTCAAACCGGTCGTGATGCCGCCGCCAGTAGACAGCCGGCGCAAGGCGCACGGAACCCTCGGGAAGCCAGCGCAGGGAGGCAAATACCGAACGGGTATGCTCAAACTGATCCGGAAAGCGGGGGGTATAAAAACTATTGGCGCCAAATGCTTTTTCATTATATCCCGCCTGAAGGTCCAGGCGCCCGGAATTGAACCCCAGCTGTGACCGGTAAAACAGGTTGCCGGTGCGGAAGTCGGTATTCTCGGTAAATCCGTCGCTGGTCATGCCATGAATGGACAGATGGTGATTTACCGGTCCGGTTTGTGCCCCTCCGGAGATGCCGGCGGACCCGAACCGGTGCTGCCCTCCTGACAGTGAAGCATGGATTTGTGACGCACCCGGTTCTTTTGTGATAATGTTGATGGCCCCGTTAAACGCATTCGGACCGAAGATTCTGGCTCCGGGTCCGTGCAGGATTTCCACACGTTCGATACTCTGCAGATCCACCGGTACATTCAGGTTATGGTGCCCGGTTTGCGGATCCGTGACATTTACGCCATTGAGCAGCACCAGGGTCTGGTCGAACGTACCGCCGCGGATGCTGACATCCGATTGCATGCCATAGGTCCCCCGATGGCGGATATCGACACTGCGCACCCCTGACAGGAGTCCGGCAAGGTCATGGACAGGGGCATCGCTGATCTGCCGGCGGTCCATTACCCGCACCGATCGCCGCATCTCGGAATACCTGACCGGAACACGCTGGGCGCTGATAACAACCTCGTCCAGGTCAACGGCTATGATCGAATCCGGCGAGATTACCAGATAGGGCTGATCACGGTCTGATAAACGGGGTCGTTCGATATGACCTGTTTCAGCGGATAATGCGGATTCTCCAAAAGAACTGGCCGGCTCGGGAGGATCAATAGTCGATGCGGGTTTTTGATGGGCGGGATCAGCACCTGCCGAAAGGCTTGTCGCGGCCCGGGTCACATACGGCGAAAAAAACAAACATAAAACGAATATCGCAGGCGCCCATCGTCGCCCGGTGGTTCGGTAAGAAAGCATATAGCAGGTAGTTACAGTCCGGTTTCATTTGTCGGTGCACTTCGTCACCGGTCCATCTGCTTGAAAATACACACCTCACCCTTAAAACACACGGACGAATGAAGTTGCGCTTGATGAACTCATTGCCATATTGCCTGGAGTTAACTGAAATGGTAATATGATATGGAACGCTGGCTTCAGGTAGCATGCCAGAAAGCAATACCAATCCACCAAATCACCACTTCACAGGAGGGAAATCTATGCAGGTATATCTGGGTGACAAACTGCCCGATGTGGCAAAGAAACAACTCGCGGGCCTGGGATGCGATGTGATCGACCGGCCGGATAGTGGCAAGGCAGACCTGGACCGTGGAATTGGCGATGCGGTTGTACTGGTCGTGCGATCTACGGTCGTATCCAGCGAGTGCATCCGAAACAGTCCGGCACTGACACTCATCATCCGGGCCGGAGCGGGAGTCAACAATATTGATCAGGACGCCGCCAGCAAGGCGGGTATTTTTGTATCCAACTGCCCGGGGCAAAACGCCATTGCCGTGGCGGAACTGGCACTTGGACTCATGCTGTCGCTTGACCGAAGACTCCCGGAAAACGTCGCCGAGTTCCGAAACGGAAACTGGAAAAAGTCGGAGTTCAGCAAGGCCGACGGCCTGTACGGGAAGAAGCTGGGGATCATCGGAACGGGACAAATTGGCAGAGAAGTGATTGCGCGTGCCGGGGCTTTCGGCATGCCGGTCATCGCCTGGTCGCGCTCCCTTACCGCAGAGAAAGCCGAAGCGCTGGATGTGACCTTCGCCGACAGTCCGGGAGCTGTTGCCGCAGAATGTGACATCCTGAGCGTGCACCTGGCTCTCAGCGACGAAACGCGCGGACTGATTTCTGCGGATATACTCGCAAGCCTGAAACAGGGAGCTCTCTTCATAAACACTTCCAGGGCTGAAGTTGTGGACGGCGAAGCCCTGTACCGCGAGCTGGAATCTGGTCGAATTCGCGCCGGCCTGGACGTATTTGATGAAGAGCCGGAACAAAAAAGCGGACCGTTCAGCAGCCGGTTGCAGAAGCTGGAGAATGTCTATGTAACCCATCACATCGGAGCAAGCACGCAACAGGCGCAAATTGCGGTGGCCATGGATGCCGTGGAAACCGTTCGTGTATACGTACAGGAAGGACGGGTCCGCAACTGGCTGAATAAAAGCGGCCGGAACAAGACTCCGTGCAAGCTGGTTGTGAGGCATTTCGACAAGCCGGGTGTGCTGGCCAATGTGATGAGTGAGCTCAAAGCGGTGGGCATCAATGCCCAGGAACTGGAGAACGTCATCTTCAAAGGCAAGGAAACCGCCTGTTGTACGATCCAGCTCAATAATCATCCCCCGGAAGAAACCCTTACGGCTATTCGAGGCCGAAAGGATGAAGTCATAAGCGCGCTTCTTCTGTCGAACTGACCTGCTTTCGAGCAACTGCTCACCATATTCGTCAGACGCAATCCAACTCCAAAAGGCTCACTTCTTGCTCTTGCGAGCCCAGGTATCACGCAGCGTTGCGGTGCGGTTGAAGACCTGCTTTTCCGGTGTGGAGTTTTTGTCGGGATAGTAATAGCCCTTTCTCATAAACTGAAAATAGGGCATTTCGGGTGATACAGTTACGCTGGGGTCGCTTCCCACGCTTCCGTCACCGACCTGGCTTGCATCCCTGGAGCTGTGCACGTCATCCGCTCCATGACCGGAAGCGTCCTTGCGTGCGTTGCCGCTGCCCGAATTTATATGGTCATCGGCTGACTCCGCAGCTGTGGTGTCCGGACTATCCGCTGAATTCGAATTACCGACGCCCCAAACAGGCGTATCATCCGCCAGCACCGGTTCGGCATACGCCGAGGAGATGACATTCAGGCTGTCGGGATTTACGAAATCGGTAAACTCCCCTCCCGTCCGGGCAGCTTCCTCCACCGGATTCTCCACGGTAAACAGGCGGTCGTACTCCCTGATTTCGATGCGATGTGCATGGGGGATGCTCACCCAGTGCAGGGTTCCCTTTGCTTTAATGCCGGAGGTATCGCTGCCGCTTTTACTGTCCGGATGATACCGGCAGTGAACTTCGGTCAGGTTCCCCTCATCATCCTTCACAAAATCATCACATGTGATGATATACGCGCTCTTCAGGCGGACACTGCGGCCTGGTCCGAGGCGGAAAAACTTCTTCGGCGGGTCCTCCATGAAGTCATCCCGCTCGATGTAAAGCTCTCTTCCGAACGGAATTTTCCGGAAACCGGCGGATTCATCCTCCGGATTATTCTCGCTTTCAAGCTCCTCGAACTCCCCTTCCTGCCAGTTGGTGATCACCAGTTTCACGGGGTCGAACACCACCATGCGTCTCAGGGAAATTTTGTTCAGATGTTCCCGGGCGCAGAACTCCAAAAGCGACAGGTCAATCAGGTTATCCCTTTTGGCCACACCGATTCGGGTGCAAAAGTCACGAATCGCCTCCGGAGTAAAACCACGTCGGCGCAGGCCGGATATGGTCGGCATGCGGGGATCGTCCCACCCTTCCACAACACCCATTTCGACCAGTTTCAGCAGGCGGCGCTTGCTCATGATGGTATAGGACATGTTGAGGCGCGCAAACTCATACTGCCGGGAGGGGAAAAGATCCAGTTTATCAATAAACCAGTCGTACAGTTCCCGGTGCGGCATAAACTCAAGAGTACAAATGGAATGGGTGATCTTTTCGATGGCGTCACTTTGCCCGTGGGTCATATCGTAGGTAGGATAGACACACCACTTGTCGCCGGTTCGGTGATGGGCGGCGTACTTGATACGGTAGATAACTGGGTCCCGCATAAGCATATTGGGCGAGGCCATATCGATTTTTGCGCGGAGGGTACGGGAGCCCTCATCAAACTCACCGGCCCGCATCCGCCGGAACAGGTCCTCGTTTTCCTCCGGTGACCTGTCGCGGTACGGACTGTCTGTTCCCGGACGCGTGGGTGTTCCCTTGGCGGCGGCGATCTCCTCGGATGTAGAGTCATCGACATAGGCGAGCCCCATGCGGATGAGTCTTACCGCAAACTCATAAAGTTGCTCAAAATAGTCACTGGCATACAACTCCCGAGCCCACTTATACCCCAGCCACTGCACATCGTACTTGATACTGTCAACATACTCGACTTCCTCGGTAGCAGGGTTGGTATCATCGAAACGCAGGTTGGTCTCCCCCCCATACTTTTGTGCCAGCCCAAAATTCACGGATATGGACTTGGCATGGCCGATGTGCAGGTACCCGTTGGGTTCCGGCGGAAAACGGGTGAGGATGGTACTGTGTTTGCCTTCCTTCAGATCCTTTTCAATAATTTCTTCGAGGAAGTTCTTGGATACGCGCTCTTCTGCTGTGTTTTCTGACATGTAACTTGAGAGATTGGGGTTGGAGATGAGGTTGGAGCTGCAGATTGGAATTTGACGAGATTGGAGATTGGAGATTGGGGGTTGGACGGTGTTGGGGCTTGAGATGGAGGTAGAGGTGGAGGTGGAGCTGAATTGGGGTTGCAGGTTGAGGCTTTAGATTGGAATTGGAAACTTTGCGAGGTTGGGAGTTGGGATTGGACTGGGTTGGAGTTTGTGTTGGGACTGGGGTTACAGGTTGAAGCTTCAGATTGTAATTGGAGACTGTGCGAGGTTGGGAGTTGGGATTGGACTGGGTTGGAGGTAGGTGGATACTGAAGGATGCTGAAGGATGCTGATTCAAATCATGCCCAATATAGCCAAAAATGCAGAAAACCGAACGCCCCGGATCGCAATACAAGTCAAAGGAGATTCCATGTAACGCGGGTGGTGGCAATGCCTCGAAACTCATGAGGAATCGGTGGTTGATTAGCAAGATACTGCACCATTTGGATTATCATAATCCTGCAAAATAGCGATAATAGAGATGTTTTTGGGTATCCAGGAACACAAGACCCGTTTTAATAGCAAATCCGGATCATGAAAAGGACGAATGTTTAAACGTCCTCGAAAGGTAATCGACTTTTAATCACCAAAAGAGGTTTTCACCGAACTCGTTGCGTAAGAAACTTGAGACCGTCAAGCTTTCACCGAATTGGTTGCGTAAGAAACTTGAGACTGCCTTCTTCTCTCCTTGCCATGCGGATCTTTGATAGCACCGAAAAAAGGAAAAAGCAGGTGCAAATGTAAAATGAAGAAGCCGCTTGCCATAATCTTCCCAATCTATTATTCTGGAAAAAATACATTTGGCGCCGGTGAGTGCGGTCAATACGGAGGGGGGCAGGAATTCCAATACCTGCTGATGGGCAATGAGAGCAGAGAGACCCTTTTGCAAACGTGACTCACAAGGCGGAGCTTTGTCCGCGACCGGCACTTACTCGCACATCTCATACAATCCGGATATGTCCAAAGCATGGCAGGAAGTGATTCAGGATTCCCAATCAAGACGAAGACAAGCTAATTCAGCTTAGACCAATCCTTTCCCTTCCAATCCAGGGTGCAATGAAGCTTTTCAGAGCATGACGGCTACGGCTCGATATAAAAAACACCGGCGAAATTGTGCTACATGCCAGCCGGTTTGATGGGAAATATCAGCCGGTCACACCCCTTGTTTTCCTAAGAGTGAAATGAGATATCTTTACTTTGAGGTGATCTGACTGCAGGCCTTCATGGTTTTTCTTGGGCTTGGTCGTTAAGAAAAACCATACGCAGGCCAGGTCACCTGGCGGTCTCAAGTTTCCAACGCAACATTTCCAACAAACGGAGATCTTGCGCTTAGCATATCAATCCATGGACTCAAACATCAAGCGGACTCCTGACGGCAAGTCCGGAAGTCTTCAACACATGGGTATAGATCATGGTCGTTGCCACATCATTATGTCCCAGAAGCTCCTGGACGGTCCGGATATCGTAACCTGCTTGAAGCAAATGAGTGGCAAACGAATGTCGGAGAGTATGCGACGAGACCTTTTTCGAGATACCGGCAAGCCGTACAGCCTGCCTGAGTTCCCTGTGAAGTGTCTCTCTGGATATATGAAACCGCGAATGGTTACCGGTCTGCGGATCACGTCCGATGGTTTGTGATGGAAACAAGAACTGCCATCCTGGTTCCGTCGCTGCATTGGGATACTTTTTTGCCAGTGCATGGGGTAGCGAGACGGCACCAAAACCGCGACGCAGATCCCTCTCATGAATTTTTCCAACTCTGACAATTTGCTTCTTGATTCCCTCCAGCAAAGATTCAGGCAAAACGGTTGTTCTGTCTTTCTTACCTTTCCCATCACGAACCATGATTTGTTTGTATTCCGTATCGATATCCTTGATACGCAATCGAATGCACTCCGATATCCGCATCCCGGTTCCATACATCAGCTTGAGGGGTAACTCCGCCTTGCCCTGAATCAGATCCAAAACCCTACGCACTTCCTTTGCACTGAGAACCACCGGCAGCCGGCTTACCTTCTTTGACCACTCCACTTCATCAACATAAAAATCCGTTTCATCCATTACCTGGCGATACAAAAACAGTATGGCACACAATGCCTGGTTCTGCGTTGATGGAGATACATTTCTGCGATTCACCAAATACGTTAGAAACTCCTTTACCTTATCCTCGTTCAGCCTGGCAGGATGGATTTTCTTGTGAAACAGGATGAATTCTCTGACCCATTTCACATAATTCTTTTCCGTGCTGTAGCTATACCCTTTTATCCGGATCCTGTCACGCAACTGGCGAATGATTCCGGTTTTCACTGCGGGGTCGGCATCAGCAGTTAAATGATCATCTTGCGTTGGAATCTTTGTTCTTTCACTCTTTGGAGCACAATCTGGCTTGCCGGGTTGAGCAAGTCTGGTGTTTTGTCCCTCCTTGCCGGGTCGCTCATTACTATTAAGATGTTCATGATGGTCGGCTCGATACTTTCTATCCGGAGCCTTATGAATGCTAGAAGGATTTTGTCTTCCTGAACGTGACTGGCTGTCGGAACGACTCTCGATACCGGACAACTTCCGCTTGTTGGAATCATTTCGATTCTGGCAACTCCCGGTATCATCAATCCGGCCACGGATATCACGCTCATTGTGATTTGCTGAGTGTTTTCCATGATCAGACTTCCTGCTCGAAAAATTGCGCACTGGCTTTTCAGACAAATTCCAAGGATTTGATGCTTGCTGTTTCCCGTCCTGCCTGTGCTCCTTATCTCGCCCAGAGCTACCGGGACGATTTTGTCTTCCTGAACATGACTGGCTGTCGATGCTGACTGATTCAATAAAATGTATACAATTGGCCGACGTCCCATGCTCTGATGCAATACTCGAGGACCGAAGAATTGGAGGTGAGACTACAAAACCCACCGCTGATTCATTGGAAGATCGTCTAACCATTCTTTGCATTTCACCACCATGTGTTCCAGCTCTACTTAGTTGGTAAGAGTCGGATATTGAAAAACCAATGTGATGATTAGTTCCAAAAGTTGAAAATGAGGGAAACATACCGAAACGGTCATTAGATTCGCAAGAATTCAAATGCCTGGCAATACAGGGAATATCATCAACCCAGTAAATTCGATGTTCAGGTATCTTGTTCATACACTCTCTTAAATATGATAAGAAGCAGCCTGCACTCCTCATTTTTGACTTAAGACACCTGACAATTAATTTCCTTACACCAATTTATGCTGATTATTGCATACTTAATCGACTTTCCCATTAGCCTGAGGTTTCACATAGGCAGTTATTCTTTGTTGGAGTCACGAATATAATACCGGTACATTATCCCATAGCACCACATTATTCTGCATTAATAAATAGTTATAGTGCGCCGGCGGC